>CAMWWG010000025.1 GCA_947177935.1 uncultured Ruminococcus sp.
CTGTTGGATCTGTAACAGGTTCTACAGATGTCTCAGCCGGCTTTGTGATAATTATCGGTTCTGATGTTTCTGTAGATTCTGTAGGCTCTTCTGTTGGATCTGTGATAAGTTCTGTAGATGTTTCAGCCGGACGGCTGTCTTTCCTTTTTACCGGCTGTGCCTTATGTTTGAAAGTCGGAACGGATTTGACAAAAATTCTGGTTGTCTCCTCGGCTTGTGCCGGTTTTGCAATTTCCAGATTCTCTGTCATTTCTTCCGTTACTTCTTCGGATTCTGATTCTATTTCTATTTCTTCTATCACTTCGGAAACCAGTTCTTCTTCAATTGCCGGATTTTCTGCAATTTCTTCTGTGTTTTCAGCATTCTCTACAGGACTTGTTTCCGGAACTTCCTGAATTTCCGGAATTTTCTGAAATTCCTCCGCAGAAATTTCCTGCACCGGGGCAGTGGCAAGTTTCCTGTTGTGCTGTCTGATCGCATTGTTCTTTGTGCCTGTAGGGGTCGTTTTGATAGAAGTTTTAGTAGCGGCAGTTTTCTCGTTTTTTTCTGCGCTGGTCGGCTTGGAAGTTTCCGGTGTGTTTGCCGCACTGTCATCTAATCTAACAGCTGCCGCATCCGTGATTACATATTTACCGCCTAAAACGGAAGCAAGAAGACCTATGGTAACTGCTGCAACTTTTGCCTTTCTCATCGACTCAATCCTTTCTGTCAAAAAATAAAATAAAACAAATCAAAGCAAAATTTTAAAATTTAAAAAAATAAAAATTTTAAAAGTCCAGAATCACAGTTCCTGATGCATACCGTGACCTGTGTTTTTTGTCCCTCTTCCCGGGAGTCAATCCTATCATAGCATATTTTTCCCGGATTGGCAAGCATTTCAGAAAGATTTCTATAAAACTACCAAGATTCATGTGCAGAATCGCCATAGATCATGGTGAAATTGCACATATAATTATGAATGAAATTTGAATTGATTTTTAAAATGTGCATATTTTTGCCCTCTTTTTTTACAAATCAATGACAGCTACAACAAATCTGTTACCAATTACCGGCAATTTATATCAGAATGCTTTTAAAATATCAGATAATTTGTATAACGGTTTGTCGAATCCTGTCGAATTTTTTCTTGTGAATTTTTACGAACCCAGCGTTGAAAAGTAAAATTTTTGTAGAATTTTATAGATTTCCCCGGATTTTAAAATTTCTTGACAAGGGAATTATCTTGTGTTATAATAGATATTGAAGTCTTTTGTCGGTCTGTGCGTCGGTATCACACAAGGCTGCGCTCCGGTTTTACCGGGTGTGTATGGCAAGCTGACGAAGATTTCTCACCGCATTGAGTAAACGACTTTTGTTTTTAGGTTTAGAAACAAAAGAAGTTCTGAATGACAATGCTTGGTTAAAGAAAAGCTCCGCCTGCGGGCAAGCGGTTCTTACGGTTCGACTCCGTTATTCTATCTGTCAGTACGATCATACTGAAACAAGAGAATATTTTTCTGCAAAGCAAAATTCTGATCTTGTGCTGTATTGTCTCCAGATCATCCCCGGATGATTTTCGGCGACATGCAGGACAGCAATCCTCTGACCCTGCCGGAAGCCGGATACCGGTCTTTCAAGACAATACTCAGGATATAGAATATTTTTTATGTCTCCGGTGTTGTTCTGGATTTCCTCAAAGCATCTGCCGTCATCGGATTGTGTGGGTCAGATTTTTTGCATTTAAAAAAATATAATTTTTATGAATTTTATAGACTGGAGGGATTTTTTTGCATCTTATCATTACAGAATCCGAAAGAGGCTTTTTGTTTAAAAAGGGAAAATTTGTTAGAATGCTCGAAGCCGGAAAGTATTTCTTCAATCTTAACAGACAGATCCGGACTGCAAAGCTTTCTGAACCGCTGACCGGACAATTCGACCAGGCAATGCTGGATTGCTTTTTGCAGGATGAAAATTTCAAAAAGCAGACGATTTCCCAGGACGTGCCGGACGATCATGCGGCAATCCACAGAATTGACGGACATTTCAAAGAAATCCTTAAAGCCGGGAATTATCTCTACTGGAATGTGACGCAAAAACACAGCTTTGAATTGTTCAACATCCGCAATGCCGGCATCCCGGAGGATTTGCAGTTATGTGAAAAATTCTACAAAGCCGGGTGCATGACCCGTCTGGAAGTGTCGGAGAATCAGACGGCATTGCTGTTCGAGAATGAGACATTCCGGAGTTCCCTCACACCGGGGATTTATTATTTCTGGAATCAGGACGGCATCCGGCGCAAAATCCGGTTCATGGAACACAAAAAGAGATTATTAAGCCTGAACGGACAGGAAATTTTAACAAAAGACAAAGTCGGTATCCGGCTGAATTTCGTATGTAGTTTTCAGGTGACGGACTGCGTGAGCGCTTGTCTGGAGATTGATAACCTTGATGAACAGTTCCGAACGGCGGTGCAGCTGACAGTCCGGGAATTCATTGCCGGGTACACGTTGGATGAATTAGTGACACAACGGGATGAAATCGGCGAAAAATTAGCAGAAATTCTGCGTCCGAAAGCTGAAAAATTATACATCCGGATTTTCGACACCGGGATGAAAGATATTATCCTGCCGGGAGAAATCCAGAATATTATGAATTCTGTGCTGTTAGCCGAGAAGAAAGCGCAGGCGAATGTGATTGCACGCCGGGAGGAAGTCGCCTCAACAAGATCGCTCCTGAACACGGCAAAATTAATGGATGAGAACAAGACATTATACAAACTCAAAGAACTGGAGTATCTGGAAAAAATCTGTGAAAACGTGGGGAATATCTCCGTTTCCGGCGGTGATCTGCTGGAACATCTCCGGGCGATTATCGGGACAGACCGGAATCAGAAATAAAAACAGGAAAAAGTGCAGAATTCTGCACTTTTTGTTTGTTCTGACAGAACATGGATTATGATTTTAGATACAATTCACAAAAACACGCTTTTCTGGGATTTTTTTCTGAATCTGGTTGACATTCCCCTGAAAATGTGATATACTGATATTATAGATAGTACGTGTTTTATTTGTTTACTTTGTAAAGAAAGGATGATATTATGAAAAAGCTGAAAAAAAGAAAACTGGCACTTGCCACTGCAATTGCAACACTGACAGCCAGTCTCTCCATCTTTTCGAGTGTGCCGACTTCTGCTAGATTTTATTTAGATCAGTTGGTTGTCATTTCTAATCTTGAAAGTAGCAATTTATTGGTGACCACCCCTCAAGATATTGACATGAACCAAATGACAGACAGTTCTTATTCTATAGAGCATGATGTACGTTTTTGTTTTTACATTATGTATGCAGCAGATCCAATGTTTTCATCTGTTGTAGAACGGGCAAAACCAGGCGATATTATTCAATATTTTGGTGATGGTAATTTTGGCACTACAGATATGGCAGGAATCAATATCATGGGTTATGATTCTGATGGTGCTGTGGAAATTGTCGGATCTGTCTTTGATACACCAATCGGAAATTTTGATGCTGTTACAATTGGCGATGAGACGCTCATGCAGATGACTGATGGCGATGGCGCAAAGTATGTGTTTGAAAGTGAAGTCACCTGTGACGATGTGGAACAGTTTATCTGGCGGAAATCTACGGATGAATACCGCAAAGAAGAACATGCAATCTGGGTACTCCCGAACGAAGACGGCGACGTGAATTCCGACAATGAAGTAAACAGCGCCGATGCGGCTGTGATCCTGGAAGATATTGCAATGAGTGCAGTCGGTGATACCGGCAAAATGAACGCATCTGAGAACCTGGCGGCGGATGTAAACGGCGACGGCATCATTGATGCACAGGATGCGGCGGTAGTCCTGAGCTATACTTCCGAAGTGGGTTCTGGCATGTTGGAGGGTGTCACCCTGAAAGCCTATGCTGCCCAGTAAATTAGGAGGCTGATTTTATGAGAAAAAAATTGACTCTTGCCACGTCGGTTGCAATACTAAGTACTTGTTTTTCTGTGTTTTCCAATATCCTGGCTTTTGCTGAATGGCAGGGAGATGAATTTGTTGTCATTGAGACCGATCCAGTGAATGCATGCATATTAGTAGCTACACCGGAATATCCTTTTGCGGGAGACGATATGACTTGTAGATTTCACACAATGGGTATTCAAACGCCGGAATTTGCACAGATTGCTGAACAGTTAAAATATGGTGATGTAATCCGACACTCTGATCAAAGCCTTTTACGTGTTGATCCTATAGTAGGAATTAGCAATATAGCTTATGATTCTGATGATGGCATAGTGGAGATTGTTGGCTCTGTCCTTGATACGCCAATCGGGGATTTTGATGCTGTTACAATTGGTGATGAGATGCTCATGCGGATAACCAGCAGAGACGGCACAAAGTATGTGATTGAAAGTGAAGTCACCTACAACGATGTGAATGAATTTATATGGCGGGAAGACTCCGAGGAGTACTATAAAGAATCCGGTCATCCGATTTGGATACTCCCGAACGAGGACGGCGACGTGAATTCGGATGATAAAGTAGACAGTGCGGATGCGGCTGTGATCCTGGAAGAAATTGCGCTGAATGCGGTCGGTGATACTGGCAGAATGAATGCCTCTGAGAATCTGTCTGCGGATGTGAACGGCGACGGTGCGATCAATGCGGCAGATGCGGCAATCGTCTTGAGCTATGCTTCCGAAGTAGGTTCTGGCATGTTAGAGGGTGTCACCCTGAAAGCCTATGCTGCCCAGTAAATTAGGGGGATGATCTCATGAAAAAGAGAAAACTGGCAATTGCGACTGCGATTGTAATCTTGATAGCTAGTCTTTCCGTATTTTCCGGTGTGCCGGCTTCTGCGGAGTGGAATAATGATGAATTATTTGTGATTTCCACTGATTTTTCAAATGGGCGTGCGTTGGTGGCTTATCCTCAGAAGTTATTTGAGCCGGAGGGAAACAGCGACTATTTGAGGGATGAATTGAAATTTCATTTCTATGAAATGGATATGCCCGCCACAAAACAGTGGAAATATGGTGATATTCTCCGTTATTCTGATGAAGTCGGGGTTTATTATACAGAAGTATGTGGTGTTAATATTTTAGAGCTTCTTAATGCTGATACTTTACAGGCAGATGATGCGTCAAGAAATGCAGTTGAGGTTGTCGGATCTGTCTTTGATACGCCGTCTGAACATTTCGGGTTTGTCACGATTGATGACCAGACTTTCTTGCAGATTACTGACAGAGACGGCACGAAGTATGTATTTGAAGATGGAATTTCTTATACTGATTTAGAAGAATTTGCGCTACAAAATTCCAACGAGGAATACTACAAAGAAAATGGTCATCTGATTTGGGTGCTCCCGAATGAAGACGGCGACGTGAATTCGGATGATAAAGTAGACAGTGCCGATGCGGCTGTGATTCTGGAAGAAATTGCGCTGAGTGCAGTCGGTGACACAGGCAGGATGAATGCGTCTGAGAATCTGGCGGCGGATGTAAACGGCGACGGCATCATTGATGCACAGGATGCGGCAGTTGTCCTGAGTTATACTTCCGAAGCAGGTTCTGGCATGTTGGAGGGTGTCACTCTGAAAGCCTATGCTGCCCAGTAAATGATAACAATTGTAAAAGCACACAGTCTCTGGACTGTGTGCTTTTTGTGAATCTGCATAAGAACTGTACGCTAATTTTGTTCAGAATGCACATGGAAGTCCGCCGCAAAATATGTTATAATAATAGTATCTATACTACAAGGAGGCAATTATGCGAAAATCTATCAGAAAAACGATCAGTTCCATTCTGGCGCTCACATTCTGCATGACGGGTACAGGTCTGTTGCCAGTTATTGCAGAAGAATCAGAAAAAGCGCTCCCGCTTGGCACATATGAAGTCGAGACATTCGAGGGAGCAGAACTCTGGACATCCATCTATGAAACACAGCTCCCGGATTATTCCGGCGAGGGCTTTGCGTATCTGACGGCAAGCCCGATTTCGTTCAACATTGAAGTCGAAGAAGAAGGCATGTATGAAGTGAAAGTCCGTGCCTGCCAGATTCTCAGTGAAGAAGGCAGAATGCAGACCATTTCTGTTAACGGCATTGATTATACTTACAATATGCCCTATATTGACGCCTGGAAAGAAGTCAGCTTTGGTGTATTCCGTATGAAAGAGGGCGTAAACGAGATTGTGTTGAAACCGACTTATGGCTATGCTGCTTACGATACAATCACGGTTGAAAAAGCAGTCCTGCCGGAAGTGCTCGGAACGGATGAACCATGCGACCCGAAAGCAACGCCGGAAGTCCGTTCTCTGATGAAATACCTGAAATCCGTCTACGGCAAGTATGTGCTGTCCGGTCAGCAGGAAATCTACGGCGGCGGACATAACGTGTCCACGAATATCCGTTATGATGCCAGCACAGATACCTGTACGGACGGCGCAAAGACATATCCCATCGTAGAAGGCGACTACGGCACAGACGACAGCGGCAACAAATTCCCCTGGCATTGCACAGATCCCGACACCGGGCAGGATTATGTTTACAGCACGCAGAATCATAATTATACTTACAATGATTACGATCAGGAATGTAATTATCTGTATGAACTGACGGGCAAATATCCGGCAATCCGTGGCTTTGACCTGAACACGCACAATCCGGGCTTTGAATGGGAAGACGGCGTTGCTGACCGTATGATTTCCTGGACAAAGGAAAAGAACGGCATTGTCACTGTCAGCTGGCATTGCACCGTTACCACATCTATGGCGGATTTTGAAGTGGATGAAGAGGGCAATTTCACGAAAATTTCGGATGACTGGCAGAAATTTACTTATAGTGAAAAGACGGATTTTGTCACTGCAAATTGCATGATAGAAGGCACAAAAGAGTATTATTTCTATCAGGAGTGCATGCGTCTTGCAGCAGCAGAACTTCAAAAATTGCAGGATGCCGGCGTACCGGTTATTTTCAGACCGTTACACGAAGCAGAGGGCAATCCCGGCAATAACGGTGACGGTTCCGGCGCATGGTTCTGGTGGGCAAAAGAGGGCTGTGAAGTCTATAAAGATCTCTGGAAACTGTTATATACGACACTGACGGAAGAATATGGTCTGCATAATCTGATCTGGGAGCAGAATCTCTATGCCTGGTCGGATGAATCCGCACTGTGGTATGCCGGCGATGATATGGTGGATATTGTCGGCTTTGACAAATATAATACGCAGTATAACCGTCATGACGGCAAACAGAGCGGACCGAACGAGGATGCAGAAAGTAAGATTTTCTGGTCGCTCCTGAATTATGTCGATAACAAGAAAATGGTTGCCATGCCGGAGAATGATTCGATCCCAAGCGTTGAAAATATGATGATTGAGCAGGCAAAATGGCTCTATTTCTGCACATGGTATGACGACCAGGGTTCCGAATTTATTTCCGGTGAACAGTATCAGGATCCGGAAACACTCAAGAATACCTATCAGAGTGAATACTGTATTACGTTGGACGAACTTCCGGCGGATCTGTTCAAGTCCGGGTCTGACAATCCTGACCCGTCCGGCGATCCCGATCCGTCTGGCGATCCCGATCCGTCTGGCGATCCCGATCCGTCTGGCGATCCCGACTCGTCCGACGATCCCAATCCTACAGGCACGCTTTGGGGTGATGCCAATGAGGATGGCAATGTGGACATCAGCGACGTTGTTCTGATGAACCGTGTGTATGTCGGCATTGACGAAATCAGTGCTGAGGGCTTGACAAACGCTGACGTTGACCAGAGTGGCAAGATTGAATTAGCTGATTCTATGAATATCCTGAAACTCCTGGTGCATTTACTGGAACCGTCTGACTTCCCGATTCAGACAGAGAGCGCAGAATAATTAAAAAGTCCCGGAAATTTCAAAATTTCCGGGATTTTATATTAATTAAACTTAATTAAGAATTATACGCCGTATTTTGCAGTTGCAACCGGCACGCCAGGTCCCATTGTGGAAGTGACTGTGCAGGACTTCAGATAAGTTCCCTTTGCAGCCGCCGGCTTTGCCTTGACAACTGCCTCCAGCAATGTGGAAAGGTTCACATCCAGTTTTTCAGCGCCGAAAGATGCCTTGCCGATCGGGCAGTGAATGATATTCGTTTTGTCCAGACGATATTCAATCTTACCTGCTTTTGCCTCGGTAACAGCCTTTGCAACGTCCGGTGTAACTGTGCCGGCTTTCGGGTTTGGCATCAGTCCACGAGGACCAAGCACACGACCCAGACGACCTACCAGACCCATCATGTCCGGAGATGCCACAACAACGTCGAAATCCATCCAGTTTTCTTTCATGATCTTGTCAACGAGATCCTGACCGCCTACGAATTCCGCACCGGCAGCTTTTGCTGCTTCGTATTTGTCCTCTTTGCAGAATACGCAGACTCTTACCTGCTTACCAGTGCCGTTCGGCAGAACAACTGCGCCACGTACCTGCTGGTCGGCATGTCTGGAGTCAACGCCTAAACGGATGTGTACTTCGATTGTCTCATCGAATTTTGCCTTGGCATTCTTGCAGACCAGTTCCAGCGCTTCTGTGGAATCATAGAACTTTGTGCTGTCAATTGCTTTGCAGCTGTCAACATATTTCTTACCATGTTTCATGCGATTAAAATCCTCCTGTAGTGGTGATAGCGGAAGAAAATTCCTCCCACGTTATATACAATGAAAACTAGAATTTAACTAGAATTTAAATTGAAATCAAGAAATTTCAGTCTTTGACAACAACGCCCATGGAACGTGCTGTGCCTGCAATCATGCTCATTGCAGCCTCGATAGAACCTGCGTTGAGATCTTTCATTTTGGTCTCAGCGATTTTCTGGATCTGTTCTTTGGTAATGGTTGCGACTTTCGTCTTGTTCGGCACACCAGAACCGCTCTCAATGCCACATGCTTTCTTAATCAGAACAGCGGCAGGGGGTGTCTTGGTAATGAATGTGAAAGAACGGTCTGCGTAGACAGTGATGACAACCGGGATAATCATGCCGATGTCGTTCTTGGTTCTCTCGTTGAATTCTTTTGTGAATGCCATGATATTCACACCGTGCTGACCTAATGCAGGACCAACCGGCGGCGCAGGTGTTGCCTTACCTGCGGCAATCTGAAGCTTGATATAGCCAACTACTTTCTGTGCCATAAATGCACACCTCCATAATTTGTGGTAAAGGCGGGCAGAGAAATTAAATTAAATTTAATTTCTGCTCTCCCACTTGAAACTTGAAAATATCGTGAAAATTTAATTTTATGATTTTCTATATTTTCCTGCTGTTTGTGATAATTTTATAGTTCGTTTAGTCGTCCAGTTTAACTGCCTGGTGCAGAGCAATTGTGGTGGGTGTTTCCCGACCGAACATGCTCACAAGTACTTCGACTTGTTCATTTTCCAGATCAATGTTTTTGACAACGCCGGTGAAGCCGTCCATTGTTGTGCCTGTGACACGGATTCTGTCTCCGACGCTATAATCCACTTCAATAATGGGCGCAGAATTGATGCCCATTGCAGCGACTTCCTTTGCCGAAAGCGGCGGGGGCTGTGAGCCAGGAC
>CAMWWG010000026.1 GCA_947177935.1 uncultured Ruminococcus sp.
TCTTGGCACAATCGAACCGAGAAAAATCTGGAACGGCTCATACAGGCATATGCGCTGTTTTTGAGATCCTATGCAGGTTCTCAGAAAAATCTCCATGAAGATTTGCCGCAGCTCGTTCTTGCAGGTGCAAAAGGCTGGAAAAATGAGAGTCTGTTCCGGACAATCCAGGCGCTGCATTTAGAAAAAAATATTTTGTTTACAGAATATATTGCTGATTCAGATCTTTGTACAATCCTAAGTGGTGCGCTGGCATTTGTGTTTCCGTCTGTTTATGAAGGATTCGGAATGCCGCCGCTGGAAGCCATGGCGTGCGGAACCCCTGTTCTTGTATCTGATGCGGCGTCGCTCCCGGAAGTTACCGGAAAGAGCGCTGTGATCGTTCCGCCGGAGGATGTCCGGGCAATGGCGGATGGTTTGAAACTGTTGTATACAGACCGGATATTACGGGAGCGTCTCCGTGCAGAAGGACTCTCCAGGGCTGCACAGTTTTCCTGGAAGCGCAGTGCAAAATTATTATATCAGGTTTATGAGGAATTGCTTGATGAATCGAAAAAATCAGAGAAATCAGGAAAATAATAGAAATCCCCAGAAATTGCATATTCTGGAAGTTAATAAATTCTATCCGCCTCATGTTGGTGGTATTGAAACTGTGATTGCTCAAAGAGCGGATTATCTTGCCACCCGTCCGGATGTTGAACTAAAAGTTCTGGTTTGTCAGGAACGTGGCAAGGGCATCACAGAACAGAAGTCCCGGAATTTTGAATTGATTCGCTGTGCAAGTGCCGGTGTGTTCTGTTCCTGTCCGGTCTCTTTGGAATTTTTCCGAAAATTTGCGGTGCTTGCCGGATGGGCAGATGTGATTGAATTCCACACGCCGTTTCCATTAGGTGACCTTGCCTGTCTATTATCGCATTGTCATTGTCGGATCGTGATTTCCTGGCACAGTGATGTGATCCGGCAGAAATACCTTTTGAAATTTTATCAACCAATTCTGAAAAAATTTTTACAGAGAGCAGACTGTATTATTACAGCCACAGAAGGACACATTCAAAGTTCTGCATTCCTGCCGACATTCCGGGATAAATGCCGGATTATTCCGTATCCGGTGAGAATTCCGGATTATGAGAATATCGAATATAAGCCGGTTCTACGCAAAAAATTAAAAAATCCGGCACATATAAAATTATTATTTGTTGGAAGATTTGTATATTATAAAGGCGTTGACATTCTGTTGAAAGCATTCCGACAGGTACACAATTGTGAATTATTTCTGTGCGGGACGGGGATTTTAGAATCGGAACTCCGCAGTCTGGCAGAAAATCTTGCGGTACATTTTCTTGGGAAATTATCTGATGCGGATCTTAAGGCAGCGTTTGCCGATTGTGATATTTTCATTCTGCCGTCTGTGCAAAATTCTGAAGCATTCGGGATTGTACAGCAGGAAGCCATGATTTACGGAAAACCAGTGATTAATACAAATTTGCCTACGGGTGTTCCTTGTGTAAGTATTCATGGTGAAACTGGATTGACTGTAGAACCCGGAGACGTGCGGGAACTTGCAAGGGCGATTCAGACACTGGCGGATTCTTCAGAACTTCGAAAAATCTATGGGGAGAACGCTCGGAAACGTGTTTATGATTGTTATGAAAGCAACAGAATCATGCAGGAAGTTTATGATGTTCTATGCGGCAATCGTTAAAAAATTAAGGAATAAAATTGTTCCACGTGGAACATCCTGACAGAAGAAACTTGAGCTGCGAAACAACAATCTTCCAAAAATCGAAAATTACAGGTTTGAAAAGATTGAAAAAATTATAATAAAATATTTAAAAATCAAAAAGCAAGTGAGGTGTGGAATTTGGATGCTTTGGTCACTGGTGCTGGCGGTTTCGTCGGAAATTATCTCGTACAGGAATTATTGGGGGAACATGCTCATGTTGGTGCAACAAAACTCCCAAAAGAATTTATCAAATGCAAAAATTGTGAAATCCTTGATCTGGATATGACCCATGCTTATGAAGTCAGAAAACTGCTTGGACTGTACCGCCCAGCGCAGATCTATCATCTTGCAGCGCAGAGCTCTGTGGCGCTTTCCTGGACAGATCCGGAACTGACAGTGGATGTCAATCTGAAAGGGACACTGCATCTTTTAAATGCTGTCCGTGCTGTGGAAAATTATCATCCACGGATTCTTCTGATTGGTTCAAGCGAGGAATATGGTTATCTGCGTGAGGGTGCATGTCCTGTGAAAGAACAGGAAACGCTACATCCTGCTAATATTTATGCTGTGACAAAAGTTTGTCAGAATATGATTGGGAATATTTATGCGAAAGCTTACGGAATGGATATTCTGATGGTCAGAGCATTCAATCATATTGGCGTCGGACAAGCACCGACTTTTGTGGCAGCGGATTTTGCTTTGCAGATTGCAGAAATGGAAGCCGGTCTCAGACCGCCTTTGATGCAGGTTGGCAATCTGGAAGCGAAACGAGATTTCTCCGATGTACGGGATATTGTTCGGGCTTACAGATTATTAATGCAGCATGGATGTTCAGGTGAGACTTATAATGTCGGCAGCGGCCGTGCTGTGTCCATCCGGGAACTTTTGGAAATTTTAGTCAGCTACAGCACAGAATCCATTGTAATAGAACAAGATCCGGCTCGGATGCGTCCGTCTGAAATTTCGTGTATACAAGCAGATATTCAGAAATTACAGGCAGTGACGGGCTGGAAACCGGAATTCACATTAGAAGAGACGCTCCGGACAATGTTAGATCATAACCGAAGAAATTTCGGAATTATTTAATGTAATAAAATTTAATTGAGTTTATTATTATAAAGATAGAGTGGGTGAGAACGTTGGATGCCAAAACATACGAGTCCATGCAGGGAATTGGTAAGACCGGACAGGCACTTGAAAAATTCGGCGAAGAACAGAATCAGTTAAATCAAAAATTGCTCAAACAGATCCGGATTTTAGAGTTACAGAATAATTTATTAAGTCGTCAGATGAAAGAAGTGCAAGCAGAGCTTGCAAAGCTGAAAGAAACACAAGTCAGGAATATCCTGAAATTAGGACGTTGTGAAGCCGAGATAGAAATTCTGAAACAAGAAAATAAAAGATCAGAAAAAGATGCTGCATTAGAAAATCTGAAACGAGAAGTCAATAGACTTAGACTCACAGCGAAATTAAATACGAATGCAATTGAGAGACTGACCAAAAATCAGCATGAGGAAAATCAAGGTGATGACTTATCAATTCTGATGGATGGGGATGGATGATATGGCACACAGAGAAGGCAATAAAAGAAAAATCATTAAAAATCTGGCAATTCAGGTATGTAATATCATATTGCTTCTGGAGGAAGGAACAGAGGTATCCATTTCACAAATCGTAGCAGAAATTTACGAAAAGCAGGGTTATGAATTTATATGCCGTGGTGCCGGTGGTGGATATATCTGGACAAAAGATGGCGGAACTACATTTGCAATTGAAAATGATGATCAATTTGAAGTGTTGAATATTGTCAAAAATAGACTGAAAGGGCAACGAGTCCTTGATTTCAGTAAATATTATAACAAGTATGTGGGATTACCATATAATCTATCATTTATGATCAAAAAAATTTAATTTACTGCTATTGAATTTTTAAGCCCGAAAGCTGTTTTTACCAACTGCTTTCGGGCTTTCCGTTTTTTAGAAACGGATTTGTCATACTTCGGACAGTCCCTGCATAGAATCTAGCAATCAGGAAATCTGAAGTGATTTCCATTCTACCAAAAAGTCAGGAGGCTTTCCGGAATGACCGAACTTAGAACGAATCAGGTTGCTGTTTCTGCCAGTGCGCCGGCGGAAACGATCATGCAGGAACAGAGCGTGGAATTAGATTATATCCTGCCGGATTATTATCCGGATGTCTGCAAATTGATCAAATGCTTTGTAAAACCAAGCATTCTCAATGAATCCGTGAGCGATCACAGATTATCTTATGAACTTCTTGCGGAAGTCCGGATTCTCTATTGCAGTGAAAACAGCCATGTTCTGCAATGTGTGACACAGAATCTGCACTTTTCCAGAACAGCGGAACTTCCTCCCGGTGAAACCATTGTCACGGAAATTCTTCCGGCAACGGACTATGTGAATTGCAGAGCTGTCAGCCGCCGCCGGCTGGATGTCAGGGGAGCTGTCACGATCCGCATCCGGACTGTTCCCATTCATCAGCAAAATGCCATCTGTGATCTGTTCGGGAAGAACATACAGTTAAAAAAAATACCGCTCCAGTATCAAGCAAAGAGAATGCACACGATGAATCATATTGTACTTGCCGAGGAACTGGAACTGGGAAGTTCCAAACCGCCTTTATTACATGTCGTCCGCTGTCAAGCAAAACCCGTGGAACAGTCACAGAAGCTTGTTTCCGGCAATCTCCTTGCACAGGGAAATTTGCAGATTGAAATTCTTTATGCCTGTGAAAAAGAAAATAATCCCGGATTGGAATCTATGGCATTCCGGATTCCTTACAGTCAGATGATTGAATTAGAGGGTGTAGAAGAGCAGGATCCCTGTGAAGTGATCTGTTCTGTCGGGTCATGCGATCTGAAACCCGTGACGGACGGGAATGGCGAAGTGAGAGTCCTGCGCTGCGAGGCGGAACTGACAGTTTCTTGTACAGCGTTCCGAATTGCAACGGAATCCCTTGTCTGCGATGCTTTTTCAACAGAACATCCTTGTCAGGTGAAGAAAACAGGATTATTTACAAGCAGTGTGCCGGTCATGCTTTCCGAACTGCTTGTCCGGAATATGAAACTGGACTGCACAGATGGAGAAATGGATTGTGTTTATGATGCCTGGTGTGAAATCCGAAATTTCACAACAGACCTGGATGCGGAGAAATCTGAAATTTGTGTCAATGGAATGTTAAGTTGTTTTGTATTGGTGCAAGAGAACACGGGAATGCCAAGATTACTGGAGAAAGAAGAACCATTCGAGCACAGGTTCACAGTCCAGGGACTGGGAGAACAGGACAGAATTCAACTAAGAATTCATGCGGAAAACTGTTCCTATACGATGACAAGCGGTTCAGAAGTGAGTATCAAGACAGAACTGCGGATAGAGGGAAGTGTGACACACTGCACAGAGACGGAAGTCCTATCTGAAATCATTGTTCAGGAAGAAACGGAACATCCGAAGAATTATGCATTAAAATTATATTTTGGCAGGGCGCAGGAGAGTATCTGGGAAATTGCCAAGCGCTGTCACACGAGTGTTGAGGCAATCATGGAAGAAAATGAACTGACACAGGAACAATTGACAGAGAACAGTATGCTTCTGATACCGATTACTAACTAAATTATTTGAATTATTTTCCAGATTGTTCCATGTGGAACTATCCTGAATTATCTTGAAATCCTGTCTGCATCTGTATAGGATGCATCCGGAATGTTCCATGTGGAACATCAGATCAGAAAATTCCAGAAAGGTGTTAAGGTTTGATTGCATGAAAGATATTTATTCTGATATTGCCCTGCGAACCGGCGGTGATATCTACATCGGCGTTGTCGGTCCTGTCCGTACCGGAAAATCCACCCTGATTAAGCGTTTCATGGAAACGCTTGTGATTCCCAATATCAACAGTGATTATAAAAAAGAGCGTGCCATTGATGAACTTCCCCAGTCTGCCGCTGGAAAGACCATCATGACCACAGAACCCAAGTTTATCCCGGAAGATGCGGTTCCTGTTCAGCTTGAAGCCGGCGCACAGTTCCGGGCAAGAATGATTGATTGCGTCGGCTATATTGTGCCGAGTTCTCTTGGCTATATTGAGAACGAAATGCCCCGGATGGTGATGACACCCTGGTTTGATGAGGAAATTCCGTTCAATATGGCGGCGGAAATCGGAACACAGAAAGTCATTACAGAACATGCCACCATCGGGCTTGTTGTGACAACCGACGGCAGTATTTCAGACATCCCCAGGGAAGAATATGCGGAGTGTGAAGAACGGGTGATCCGGGAGTTGCAGGAACTTGGCAAGCCGTTTGTCGTCCTGCTTAACTGTGTCGATCCAGATTCCGAACAGGCGAGAACGCTTGCGGCGCAGATGCAAGAAAATTATCATACACCGGTACTTCCTGTCAGCTGTACACAGTTACAGGAATCCGACATCCGGGAAATTCTGACGGCGCTGTTATACGCATTTCCGATCCGGGAAGTGAATTTCGCCATGCCGAACTGGATTTCCATGCTGGAGAAGAATCATCCTGTCAAGCAGGAAGTATTTTCGATTATCCGTCAGTCGGCACAGGAGCTTGTCACTGTTAGGGATGCGGCAAAGCTCGTCAAACCGATCTGTGACTGTCAGTATGTCTTGCATGCAGATGCTTCTGAAATTGATCTGGGGAATGGGACAGTGACGGTTTCTGTCACACTGCACCATGCGCTGTTCTTTGAAATTCTCAGTGAGGCAACGGGACTGGAAATCCGTGATGAGAGTAATCTGCTTTCTATTTTGAAAGAATTATGCGAAGTCCGGAAAGCTTATGCAAGATTAGAACCGGCGCTCCGGGAAGTAGAAGCGACAGGCTACGGCATTGTCATGCCGACAATGGAAGAATTACATTTAGAAGAACCGGAAATTATCAAGCAGGGTGGTAAATATGGCGTTCGTCTGCGAGCATCAGCGCCGTCCATTCATATGATGCGAGCCGGGATCAATACGACAGTGAGTCCAATTGTGGGATCTGAGAAACAGAGTGAAGAACTGATTATGTATTTATTGCAGGGATTTGAGGAAAATCCGGCAAATATCTGGAGTTCCAACATTTTTGGGAAATCCCTGCATGAATTAGTCAACGAAGGACTGCATAACAAATTATGCAAGATGCCGGTAGAGGCAAGAATGAAATTGCAGGAGACATTGGAACGGGTCATTAACGAAGGCTGTTCCGGGTTAATTTGTTTTATTTTATAAATTTATAATTTTACAATGGAAACGCAAAAAATCCCCTGACAGCCAGGGGATTTTTTTAATAAAATAGCATAATATAATATGAATCTGGCAATGTTCCACGTGGAACATTTAGATTGTTTACTGTGGCAGTCGTACAGAAATTATTTCATGAGATTGTTTTCTTTATTGAAAAAAGATTGTTCTAAAGCTGTATATTCTTCATTTGAACAAATCTCTTTGCACTTTTTCTGATATTGTTTTGAAAGTATCAGCATTTTGTTGATTTTATCACAGGGAAAACATTCGCATTGATTACATTTTTCTACCTTGTTTACTTTAACACATGCAACTAAATTGTATGTACAGTTTTTATGTTCAGAACAGCCGCTGCACTTTATTTCATTCGCAGAAACAATTTTATCCCGCCAACCTATTTTATACCATAATTCGGCTACTTTATGTAATTCATCCTCTGTTTTTGCAAGATAACGAGGACATTTCAAACAATCATCTCCGCAAAGTGTTATTTTTTCCATTTTATTTCTCCTTAAAATAATAAAAAATTAAGATTTATTTTATAGTGTAATATCAGAAAAAAGCAGTTTCCAGATATAGCCGGAAACTGCTGTATCCTGTGTTTATTTTGTCAAAGAATTCCTGATTATTCGTGACAGTCTTCGCAGTCCGGAATCATGCCGACAATGGGTTCAGGGTCGACACCCTGCTTCTTGTAGTAATCTGTCAGGGCTGCTTTGACTGCCTGTTCTGCCAGGACGGAACAATGCACTTTCACAGGCGGCAGGCCGTCAAGCGCTTCCATGACAGCTTTGTTTGTGAGCTGTAATGCCTCGTTGATCGTTTTGCCCTTAATCATTTCCGTTGCCATAGAGGATGTTGCTACTGCAGCGCCGCAACCGAATGTTTTAAATTTCACATCTGTGATGACGTCGCCGTCGATTTTGAGATACATTTTCATAATATCGCCGCATTTGGCATTGCCGACTTCTCCGATACCGTCGGCATTTTCAATTTCTCCCACATTCCGGGGATTTGTAAAATGATCCATGACTTTTTCGCTGTAATTCATGAAAAAAACCTCCTGTTTTTTTAAATATTTTGAATTGGAATTAAACTAATTTTCTGTTTTCTTTTGTGAGTGTTTCCCACATCGGCGACATTGCCCGGAGTCTGTCCACAACCTGAGGAATCACTTCCAGGATATAATCAACATCTTCCTGTGTGAATTCTTCGCCGAAACTCAGCCGCAAGGAGCCGTGTGCTACTTCATGCACCAGTCCCAGGGATAACAATACATGAGACGGATCGAGAGAACCGGACGTGCAGGCAGAACCGGAAGACGCCTGAATTCCGTAATGATCAAGCATTAACAGCAGACTTTCGCCTTCAATGCCGACAATAGAAATATTCACATTTCCGGCAAGTCGTTTTTCTCTGTCGCCGTTGAGTTTTGTCTGGTCAATTTTTAAAATGCCATCAATCAACTGATTTCTCAAGGGTGTCAGTTTTGCAATTTTTGCAGGAATATTCTCTGTTGCAAGTTCAATCGCCTTGGCAAGTCCCATAATGCCAGGGACGTTTTCCGTTCCGGCACGTTTGCCGGATTCCTGACCGCCGCCATGGATCAGATTCGGCAGGGAAATGCCTTTTCTGACATACAAAGCGCCGATCCCTTTGGGAGCGTGGAATTTATGACCGGAAAGGGACAATAAATCAATATTCTGTGCTTTTACGTCAATTTTGACATTACCAATAGCCTGAACAGCATCTGTATGGAACAAAACACCGTGTTTTCTGCAAATTGCACCGATTTCCGGGATTGGCTGAATGGTGCCGATTTCGTTATTGGCATACATAATAGAAACAAGCGCTGTGTCTGGTCGGATGGCAGCTTCCACATCCGCAGGACTGACAAGTCCCGCAGGACTGACCGGCAGATATGTCACTTCAAATCCATGTTTTTCCAGGAATTCACAAGTATGCAGAACGGCATGATGTTCAAAGACACTTGTAATAATATGCTTTTTGTCTTTTTGTTCCAGTTTATCTGCAATGCCTTTAATTGCCCAGTTATCAGATTCTGAACCGCCGCCGGTGAAAAAAATTTCTTTCGGATCGGCATTCAGACAGGCGGCAACTCTGGCACGGGCATCAAGGATTGCACGTTCATTTTCACGTCCTTTGGCATAAATACTGGACGGATTGCCGAAATGTTCCTGAAAATAGGGCAACATTTCCTGTAATACTTCATCCGATACAGCCGTTGTTGCGGCATGATCTGCATAAATATAACGTTTTTCCATGATTTTTTCTCTCTTTTCTTTATAAAATTTTATCAGAAAATAGTTTCTGAATGCATTATATTATATCACAATTAGACAAATATTGCAATATCTGTTAGCTAAACTAACAATATCTATTTTTTAAATCAAATTTTGATTGTATTGCTCTTACTTTCCAGCATTATTTTTTGTTTTTGTTTAAAT
>CAMWWG010000027.1 GCA_947177935.1 uncultured Ruminococcus sp.
TGCTGTTCCCTTGTGGGCGACTTCGGGACGGCATTGCAGCAGGTTCTCGATCAGTACCACCCGGACAGAATTCTGATTGAACCGTCCGGCGTGGGCAAGCTCAGCGATGTCATCAAAGCCGTGCAGAATCTGGAAATGCACGATGTGGAACTGGATGGTTTCACGACCGTTGTCGATGCCAAGAAATGCAAAATGTATCAGAAAAATTTCGGCGAATTCTTTGATAATCAGATCACTTATGCAAGCTGTCTGATTCTCAGTCACACACAGGGACTCAGTCAGGAAAAACTGGATGACTGCGTGAAGCGCCTCCGTGACAAGAATCCCACTGCACCAATTGTTACAACAGATTGGGAAGAACTTACCGGGGCGCAGTTGACGGAAGCCATGACACAGAAGAACACACTGGATGACGAATTAAAATCACTCCTGGAAGAACAGCACCATCATCATGAGCATGATCACGACCACGAGCATTGCTGTGACCATGACCACCATCACGAACATCATGAACATGAAGAACACGACCATGAACACTGCTGTCATCATGAGCATGAACATGACCATCATCATGAGCACTGCTGTGATCATGATCACGATCATGAACATCACCATCATCACCATGCTGACGATGTTTTCACTAGTTGGGGCGCTGAGACTGCCAGACAGTACACCATGGAAGAAATCCAGTCCGCTTTGGAATCCCTGGAAGATGCTGAAACATACGGCATGATTCTCCGTGCGAAAGGCATTGTTGCCGGGGCAGACGGACAGTGGATTCATTACGATTACGTCCCCGGAACGCCGGACGTCCGCCACGGATGCGCCGCTACAACAGGACGGTTGTGCGTAATTGGTTCAAAAATCAACGAATCTGCCATTGCAGAATTATTCCACGCTGAATAAGAAATCCGATTCAAGAGGGTGCAAATGCTGTACCCTCTTAATCAATAATAATTAAATTTACGAGGTGAAATTATGGCATTTAATAATCAGAATCAGGAAATCGAAGATATTCCGGTTTATCTCTTTGTCGGCTTTCTGGAGGGCGGTAAGACAAAATTCATCCAGGAAACACTTGAGGACAAGCGTTTCAATAATGGCGAGAAAACACTTCTCTTGCTTTGCGAGGAGGGCGAGGAAGAATTTGATTTCTCAAAATATCCCAGCCAGAATATTTTCCAATATGTCATTGACGAGCAGGAAGATTTCAACGAAAAGAATCTGAAAAAAATTCTCAAAGAATCCGGAGCAACCCGTGTTGTCCTAGAATACAACGGTATGTGGACGATTAATGATCTCTTTGAGAATCTCCCAGTAGAATGGGCTGTCTATCAGGCAATGTGCTTTGTGGATTCTAACACATTTCTAAATTATAATGCCAACATGCGCAGTCTGGTTGTGGATAAGATCAACGTCAGTGAACTGGTCGTATTCAACCGGTTTGACAAGAATTCCATGGATCAGCTTGAATTTCATAAGATTGTCCGAGGCATCAGCCGGCGGACGCAGATTGCTTATGAAACAACGGACGGCGAAGTTGCATATGATGATATTCAAGACCCCCTGCCGTTTGACATCAACGCCGAGGAAATCATTATCAAAGATGAAGATTATGCGCTGTTTTACCGGGATATTATGGAAGAACCGGAAAAATATCATAATAAAAAAGTCTCATTCCGTGCGGCGGTTGTCCGTGACAGAAAATTTCCGAAAAATACGTTTGCCGCTGGTCGCCATGTCATGACCTGCTGCGTAGAAGATATTCAGTATTGCTGGCTTGTCTGCGAATGGGAAAAAGCGCAGATGTTCGATACACGGCAGTGGGTAAAATTAACAGCAAAAATTTCTGTCCAGCGTCATAAACTTTACCAGGGCAAAGGACCTGTCCTGCAAGTGCAGTCTGTTGTACTGACAAACGCCCCGGAACAGGAAGTTGCTACTTTTTATTAATTTAATATAACAAAAATTTTAATTTATGATAAAAAAATAAAATTTGACAAATAGGAAAAAATATGTTAAAATATATTTAGCCTATCAGATTACTAGCTTTTAAAAGCCAGAAAATTTAGAAATTTTTAAAATTAAATTTTAAACCAAATTAAGGAGTTTTTTATCATGAGTTCTCAAAATTACAGATTTGAAACCGTTCAGCTCCATGCCGGACAGGAATCCCCCGATCCGGCTACAGATGCACGTGCTGTCCCGATTTACGCCACAACGTCTTACGTGTTCCCGAATTCTGATTCTGCCGCAGGCAGATTTGCTCTGACGGAAAACGGTAATATCTACACAAGGCTGATGAATCCGACTTCGGATGTGTTCGAAAAACGGATCTGTGCACTGGAAAAAGGCGCAGGCGCTCTGGCAACGGCGTCCGGTTCTGCGGCGATCACGTATGCTGTTCAGAATATCGCCACTGCTGGGAATCATATCGTATCTTCTGTAAATCTCTACGGAGGGACTTATAATCTGTTTGAGAACACACTCCGGGAACAGGGACTGTCCACAAGTTTCGTGGATCCGTCCGACCCGGAGAATTTCGAGAAAGCCATTCAGGATAATACAAAATTACTTTATGCTGAAACACTCGGTAATCCAAATTCTAACGTGATTGATCTGGAGGCAATTGCCGAGATCGCCCATAAACACGGTATTCCGCTGATTGTAGATAATACGTTTGCAACGCCTTACCTGCTCCGTCCGATTGAACATGGTGCGGATATTGTTGTTCATTCTGCAACAAAATTCATCGGCGGTCACGGGACTGTCATGGGTGGTGTTGTCATTGATTCCGGAAAATTCGACTGGGCACAGAATGACAAATTTCCTGGACTCTCTAAGCCCAATCCCTCCTATCACGGCGTCATCTTCACGGAAGCCTGCGGCAATCTTGCGTATATTTTAAAATTAAGAACAACGCTGATGAGAGACCAGGGCGCAGCAATTTCCCCATTCAACTCATTCTTATTATTGCAGGGACTGGAAACCCTTTCTCTGAGACTGGAACGGCATGTGGAGAATGCGCTCCGGGTTGTAGATTTTCTGAAGAATCATCCACAGGTGGAACGTGTGAACCATCCATCTCTGACAACCGGCAGAGAGCAGGAATTATATCAGGCGTACTTCCCGGACGGTGCGGCATCCATTTTCACATTTGAGATCAAGGGTGATTCCGGAACTGCCAGAAAATTCACGGAAAGTCTGGAATTATTCTCTCTGCTTGCGAATGTCGCTGATGTAAAATCCTTGGTGATTCATCCGGCATCTACCACACATTCCCAAATGACAGAAGCAGAATTATTAAGTGCCGGAATCAAGCCGAATACCATCCGGTTGTCGATCGGCACGGAGCATATTGATGATATTCTGGAAGATCTTCAGCACGGATTTGACGCTGTGAAATAAAATCTATTTCAGAAAGTATTTCAGAAAGAGAGTAATTATTATGGGCAGAATTTATAGAAATTTTGAGGAATTAATCGGCAATACGCCATTAATTCAGCTCCGGCATATCGAAGAATCCAATCAGTTGCAGGCAACCATCCTGGGCAAATTAGAAGCCGCCAATCCGGCAGGCTCCGCAAAAGACCGGATTGCAAAAGCCATGATTGATGATGCCGAGGAACGTGGCTTATTAAAACCAGGCAGTGTCATTATTGAACCGACCAGCGGCAACACTGGAATCGGACTCTCCGCCGTTGCCGCCGCAAGAGGCTACCGGTTAATTATCACCATGCCGGAAACAATGAGCATGGAACGTCGGAATCTGATGAAAGCCTACGGAACGGAATTAGTCCTGACAGAGGGAAAAGCCGGCATGAAAGGCGCAATTGCCAAAGCTGAAGAATTAGCAAAAGAAATCCCGAATAGTTTCATTCCGTCGCAGTTCAAGAATCTTGCAAATCCGGCAATTCACGAAAAAACGACCGGCGTGGAGATCTGGGAAGATACAGAAGGCAAGATTGATCTGTTTGTTGCAGGTATCGGCACAGGCGGTACGATTTCCGGTGTGGGAGCTTATCTCAAAAAACAGAATCCAAATGTGAAAGTCATTGCCGTCGAACCGGCGGACTCTCCTGTTTTGAGCGAGGGAAGATCCGGTGCGCATAAAATCCAGGGAATCGGTGCAGGATTCGTCCCAGAAACACTCAACACCGGGATTTATGACGAGATTATAACCGTTACGACAGAGCAGGCATTTTCCACCGGGAGAGCTATTGCAAGACTGGAAGGCATTCTGGTCGGGATTTCTTCCGGAGCGGCTGTCTGGGCGGCAATCGAACTGGCAAAGCGTCCGGAGAATCAGGGCAAAACGATTGTGGCATTTCTGCCGGATACAGGAGAGCGTTATTTATCCACACCCATGTTTGAATAATTAATAAAATAAAATCAAACCGGAGAATTGCTGAGATTCTCCGGTTTTAAATTTCTATTCATTTATTTTTTCAAAATCCGTTGCCGGGTGTTTGCATAACGGACAGATGAAATCTTCCGGCAATTCTTCTCCAATAAATTCATAACCGCATACGCTGCAACGCCAGATAGTCTGACCGGATTCCATTGTGCCGATTTTTTCTGCTGTTTCCGGTTTCGGCTTGATATGTTCCTGATAATACACATAACTGAGCGATGGCACATCACTGAGGACTCCGGATTCTGTCACATCCGCCAGGAACAGCGTATGTGTCCCGGCGTCGATTGCCTGGATAATTTCCCCGGAAATAAAAGCATTTGCGCCTTTTGTCACGCACATTGTCCAGTTATCAAGTAGTCTGCAATCCGGATAATCCCGGAATTTGTCGCAGTCCCGACCGGATTGAAATCCAAAATGCCGGAACAGTTCAAAATCCGCCGTCTGATCCAGAATCGAAATCGTAAACCGTCCCGTCTGCCGGAGCATATCATGTGTAAAATTGGACTTGTTGACAGCAAAACAAATCCGGTTTGGACTGGATGTGACCTGCATCACGGCATTAATAATACAAGCATTATGCTTGCCCATGGCAACAGAACTGAGTACGCATAGTCCATAAGTTAAATTTTTCATAGCATCCTGCATAAAAATCACCTCATAATCAAAAATTTATTTTTTTAAGCGATTAAATTTTTTTGTGAAAAACAAATAGATTCCGATTGCGATGACTGGTAAGCCGCTGAATAACAGTGATAATGGTGATTTCAAAAGTGAATTTGTCAGATAATTATAAGCTGTCGGCAAACCCGCAAGCGCAACATAACACAAGCTATAATATAGGACAGACTAATATTTTTTTGTATGCTCCATATACCATTTTGTCAGGAAAAATACAATTACCAATGCCAGAAACATCACGACAAAAGCAAAAGGGTCACTTGCACTTGCCATCACGTCCGCCTTTAAAACAATAACACATTTTTTTTCGTTTGTCAATGGATTTTCCGCTATTTCTGAAAAAATTTTTTACTTGCTTTTTTTTGAAATTTATGCTATAATAAACTAAATGATAAACAGCAGGAGAATTTGAATTATGAAACTTGTATTTGCCATTGTCAATGATGACGACAGCCAAGCAGTCAGCAAGGCACTGCTGAAAGCTGGATTTTACGCCACAAAATTAGCATCCACAGGGACTTTCCTCAGCGCCGGGAATACAACATTTTTATTATGCGTCGAAGAAAGCCGGCTGGAGGATTTAATTGCCCTCATCCGGGAAAAAAGCCACAAACGCAAAAAAAACGTCCCCAATGGCATCCCCGTCAGTTCGGGGATTGATTTCCCTGTAGAAGTCGAAGTTGGCGGTGCAATCGTATTCGTCACAGATATTGAGCGATTTGAAAAAATTTAAGAGATAATTTGAAAATTATGATGATAAGTAGTAGTAATAATAATATTCCGGAAATTTACGGCAATTCCCGCAATCTGGAGTTAATCCGGAATATGAAACAACATGAAAGAATTCCCCATGCCTGTCTGTTTTACGGCGAAACAGGTTCGGGCAGGAAAACGCTTGCACAATATTTCGCTATGACGGCACTGTGTACCGGAAATTCTGCGCCGTGCGGTATTTGTCGGAACTGTCGGAAAATTCTTCACAGAAGTCACCCTGATCTGATCTTCCCGGCGCATTCCGGCAAAAAACAGGGCTTTTCCGTGGAAACTGTCCGGAATGTCTGTCAGGATGCGCTGACTGCGCCAAATGACGGCGATTTAAAAATTTATCTGTTCACAGACTGCGACAATATCAGCATTCCGGCACAGAATACACTGTTGAAATTAACCGAAGAACCGCCGGAACATGTCATCCTGCTATTTACAGCACAGGTAAAATCTGTATTCCTGGAGACCATGCTTTCCCGGATGATGCAGATTGCAGTAAATCCTTGTTCCCGGAAAGACTGTGAAGCCGCATTATTATCCCGTGGAATCTCTCCGACGGATACCAGGAATGCCGTCCGTGCCTGCGGTGGCAACATCGGACAGGCGCTCCAATGGCTTGCAGATGAAGACATGCAGGCGCTGACCCGACATGTGACGGATTTCACGAATGCTGTCTTTACCAGAAAGCATTATGAAATTCTGCGGATTCTGCATCATTATGAAAAAGACCGCCAAAAAGCACTGAAGTTCCTGCGTCTTGTGAGTCTGCAATTCCGGGACGCCATGATTTTCAAGTATTACCCGAATTTCAATCAGAATCCGAATCAGGATTTCATACTTACAGGGTGTGACCGGGACAGCGCACGGGCATTGTCTACAATTCTCACGACAAGCCGGGCAATTCAGTTGCAGGATGCTGTCCGGGATGCTGATACAGCGATTCACGCAAATGTGAGCACAAAACTTGCGCTTGCGGCATTTGGCGGCAGATTGTTATTTTAAAATTAAATTTAAATGAAACTTAAAATTTTCCAGATGCCCGGCATCAGAAAGGATAGTTCTATGATTGAAATCGTAGGTGTCAGATTTGAAAATTCCAATAAAATTTATTATTTTGATCCGAAAAAATTAACGCTTGCCATCGGGACAAAAGTCATTGTAGAGACTACAAAGGGCGTGGACTGGGGAACAGTGGCGTTCCCGAACAAGAAAATTCCGGATGAAAACATTGTCTCACCGTTAAAATCCATTCTCCGGATTATGAACAAGGAAGATTTTCAGAAACTGGAAGCGAATAAACAGAAAGAAAAGAAAGCATTCCGGATCTGTGAACAGAAAATTTTGGCACATAAGCTCAAGATGAAACTTGTGGATGTCAACTGTGCGTTTGACAACAGCAAATTATTATTTTATTTTACATCCGATTCCCGTGTGGATTTCCGGGAACTGGTCAAGGATCTGGCGGCAGTGTTCCGGATGCGGATCGAACTGCGGCAGATCGGTGTCCGGGATGAAGCAAAAATGTTCGGGGGACTGGGCATCTGTGGACGGGAATTCTGCTGTCGGGGCTATCTGAGCGACTTTCAGCCGGTTTCTATCAAAATGGCAAAAGAACAGGGCTTATCCCTGAATCCAACGAAAATTTCCGGTACATGCGGCCGATTGATGTGCTGTCTGAAACACGAACAGGAAGCCTATGAAGAATTGCAGAAGATCACGCCCCGGATTGGTTCTCTTGTCAAGACCCCCCAAGGGAAAGGGCGTGTGGAAGATGCCAATTTAATCAGCGGAAAGCTCCGGATTCGTCCCGAAAAAGAGGAGGACATGCCCTATACAATTGACAGATCCGAAGTAGAAATTATCCGGAACGGACGAAATCAGAATAAAATGACAAAAGAAGAAAAGGAATGCCGGAAACTGGAAGGCAAATAAAATTTCATTTCAGATTCGGATTCTAATTAATCCTTGGGCAATATGCAGAATATTCTGTCTGAAATTTGTTGATTTCTACAAAAAACTTAAAATATATTATGAAAATCCTTGACAGAATTCCTAAACTATGCTATAATAAATTTATCATAAATCCTACATCCTTATTATTTTTTGGGCGGTCCTGCAAAGGACTGCTTTTTTTATGTGCATTTAAATTTGTTATTATCAATAAATAAAAATCATCCGGCATCACAACCGGATGATTTTGTTTTAAGATTCTGTTTCTGCGTAACCTAGTAAAATTCCGTCAATTTCCTGCCACGTTGTTCCCCGGACACTGTATTCTCCTGTTCCGATGATAAAATCATACTGGACAGGCGTTAAATAATCCAGTTCTTCCAGGGACTGTTCCAGAATCCGGAGCACTTGCCGGGCATAGACTTCCTCCAGCATGTCCGCTTTCTGCTGTGTTTTCGCCCTGGAATATTTCGGCGTGAAATCATTCTCATAATAATTCTCTATCTCGGGCGCTGTTCTCTCCCAGAAATCCACCGGCGACAGAATCAATGTCACCTGATATACATCTCCTGTTCGGTTCACTTCCCGGATGGTATATTTTGTCTGCTTTAAAATCTGTCTTGCCAGATCGTTATACTGTGCAATCATCTCATCACTAATCAGATCAGATCTGATTCCGTAGTAATTCCGGATTCTCATGCTGAGTGAAGTTTCTTCCTGCGCAAACAATGCCTCCGCCTCCAGGGTTGCATGACCTGTCATGTCGCAATATGCCTGATAATTCTGATGATAACTGCAATCCAGGACGGCTTGCACATAATTCTGATATGTCATACCGGCGAAACTGCATCCTGTTGTCAATAACATGATCCCGGCAGAACAGAAAAGAAACATGCTGCTTTTCAATTTTTTGAAAATTTTAAAATATTTCTTTCTCATGATCTTATTCCTGTGTTGTTTCTGTAAAATTTTCAGCACGGATATGTAACGGGATAGAATTCCCCTCGGCATCGTAGAACACAAGATTATCCAGATAACTATCAGAAATGTTTTCCATGCCGATTCGTCGGATTGTGAAATATAATTTTTCTGTTTCAATCGAACTGTCCCAGCACTTTCCGGATTCCGCAAGCAGGAATTCAAATTCCACATGGCAGGCATCCGAACGTTCCAGATTGTATTGCTTCACATCTCCGGCGGAAAAGCCCTCGAATTCGTAAAATGTCCCATCTGTGCAAAGCGTTGTGCCGTTAATGGAAATCGCTCCGGGCACTCTGAGGGATTCGCCTGCTTCGTTCTGGTACAAATCTTCTTTTGCCTTTACATAGAAATCAAAGCCAATTTTCCGGACGCTTTCCAACTGATCCGGATTGAGCAGCTGCCCGGCAGAAACCTGAATTTCCTGGACGGATTCCGCCAGATTCTCGGAATTGGTTGACAGATCTGTGAATTTCAGCATAAAATTTCCGTCAACATTCTCCACGGAGAGTTCTCCCGCAGCGCCGGTATCCGGAATTTTGACAAACGCATGATTTCCGTCATTGAAATTTACAGCGTTCATATCCGATTCCGGGAAC
>CAMWWG010000028.1 GCA_947177935.1 uncultured Ruminococcus sp.
TCCGCAATCTCCACAAATAATTCCAGCATATCCGTCATAAAATCCAGGATATTCCAGATTCTGGATGTTTTCTTATTTTTCCTGAACTGTTTTTTCATTATAAGTTTCTCCTTGCTTATCTGGAATCAAAACAGAATATACCGATCTTTGGAGAAGCTTATCGCCAGCGGAAACTCCCCACAATTTAATTTTGCAGACTTGAGTCATTGGCAATATCTTCCATCTGCGCAAGCCACATTTCCATATCTACAATGCAATATGTTCCCGGTTCATCCACCTCTGCATAGACGATATGCTTTTCCAGATCATGCTTTGTTTCGATCGGGAAGGACATATTGCTGTCCTCAAAGAAGTGAAAAACATTCAGACGTTTCAGACCTTGCAGCTCCGGTTCATCCGGATAGCGGTTGAGCGTGTTGTCCCAGTATTCCTCTGCAATTTCAAACATGATCTTGATTCTGGTGATGCCCTCTTCATCGCTGGAGGTGATCTCCGGAATCATGCCCAGAATCGTTTCATTCTCCATCACGTTAGAATAACCACTTTCACTTGCATATAGTGTTGTTACTGCCATAGCCGTGCCTTCTACTTCAACCGACATCTGATAGGAACTTTCTGTATTGTTAATGGACTTGAATATATCATCATCCGCAGTATATGTCATTGTCACTGTATATTCTGCGTCTGGTGTTCCGTGCGTGGCAGGGTTCAGAGGGTCAAGCTCTACTCTAATTTCTACGCCGTCCGGAAGTCCGTCCTCATCCGTATCATATTCGAGCGGATCGGTCTTATAGATATATATTTCCTCATAGTCCGTCAGACTGTCATCATCGCTGTCTTCTATGTATGGATTTGTACCTGCTGCAATTTCCTCTGCGTTGGTCAGTCCGTCTCCATCTGCATCCGCATCACTGTCCGAAACGCCCTTTTTGACAGAATCATAAACCGTTGGCTCTGTTAAGCAAAGAAATACTTCTTCATAATCTGTCAGACCATCTCCGTCTGTATCCGGATTGTCAATCGCTGTTCCATACATGATCTCCAGTATATCACTCAGTCCGTCATCATCTGTATCTGGAAAGTCAACATAGTATTTTCCAGTTTCGTCCTGCTTGAAGATCATGGTAGGGGATTCTTTGTAAGTATCATCTGACTGCTTCTGTATAATCTTGAAATAACGGATCTCAAAATTGTCTGTGATCTCATAATCATATGTTTCATCTTCAGACGACAATACTGCAACGGTCTCAAAATTAATATTATCTTCAGAGCTTTGCAGTTCTATCTCTCCTTCAGAGATAGACTCCAGTCCCCATGCAAAAGTAATTGTGTTTTCATAGACATCTGCATATGCCAGAATATATTCCAATTGAGTTTTTGTTTCTTCTTCTGTATCAGATTCAGTAGACTCTTCTTGTGTTTCTTCTTTTGTTTCTTCTACTATTTCTAATTTTGATTCGGCGACAGACAATCCCTCTGTTTCTGTTGCCTGTTCATCTTCTCTGATAGAGCCACATGCTGTGAGCGTCAGCAGTAATGCTGTCACTGCAATGAAACTTTTTTTCATAAATTATGCCCTCATAGTTCAAAAAACGCCCGTCTGTTTCAGAGCCAGACAGGCGCTTTTTTTGTTTTCAAAATAATAATTTCATTAAGCAAGCACTCTGACACGGATCACACCGTCAATTGCCTTGACAGCTTCTGCGTCCACGTCTCCTGCAAGGATGGTATAACCAAATCCGCCCTTTGTGCCGGTTGCCTTTGCATCAGCGGCAATGCCGGACAGATCTGCATCTGCCTTGTGCAGAACCGTCGTCTTCTTGCCTGCGGCATCCAGAGACACATTCGGAAAGTTCACGGAATTTTTAATATTACCGTTCTCAATGTAATCAATCAATTCATTTGCTGCCATAATTGCGCAGTTATCCTCAGATTCCGCTGTGGATGCACCCAGATGCGGAATGGCAACGATACCATCCACATTGACTGTATCAGCATTCGGGAAGTCTGTCACATAACAAGCAACTTTACCCGTCTCCAGAGCTGCCTTGAGATCTGCATCATTGACAAGTTCGCCTCTTGCAAAGTTCAGGATTTTAACGCCGTCTTTCATCTGTGCAATGGTTTCCGCATTCACAAAGCCCTTGGTATCTGCATTGAACGGCACATGAATCGTCAGATAATCTGCTTCTGTGTAAACTTCTTCTTTGGTCGCAACGACTTTACAGCAATCAGCAATTTCCTGTGCTGCTGCGTCACTCAAGAACGGGTCTGTGCCGACAACGGACATACCCAGAGCGGATGCGGCTTTTGCCACTTTCCGACCGATTGCGCCCAGACCGATAATGCCGAGCGTCTTGCCGGTGATTTCACAGCCGCCGAACTGGCTCTTGCCTTTTTCCACCTGTGCGCCAACATTTGCTTCTTCTGTGTCTTTCAGATCAGCTGCCCACTGCACAGCTTTTGTGACCTTACGGGATGCAAGGAGCAGTCCTGCAACAACCAATTCTTTCACGGCATTTGCATTCGCACCCGGAGAATTGAATACAACAATGCCCTGTTCTGCGCACTTGTCAACGGGAATGTTGTTTGTGCCTGCGCCTGCACGACCAATGGCAAGCAATTCTTCGCCGAATGCCATATCATGCATTTTTGCAGAACGCACCAGAATGCCTGTGGGATTTTCTACATCACTGCCGACTGTATAGTTTGCCTTGTCGAACAGATCCGTGCCGCAAGCTGCGATTTTATTCAGAGTTAAAATATTGTACATGGGAAAAACCTCCTAAAACTGAGAATTTTTAATAATTTTAAAAAATTTAATTATTTATTCTCAGCCTCAAATTTCTTCATGAATTCCACAAGCGCCTGTACGCCCTCGATCGGCATTGCATTGTAGATAGATGCTCTCATACCGCCAACAGTTCTATGGCCTTTGAGATTCTCAAAGCCGGCAGCCTTTGCTTCTGCTACGAACTTTGCATCCAGATCTTTATCGCCTGTGACAAACGGCACGTTCATCAGAGAACGATCTTTCTTCTCAACAGTCCCCTTGAACAGTTCGCTCTGATCCAGATAATCATACAGGATAGCCGCTTTCTTTTCGTTGAGCGCTTTCATTGCTTCCAGACCGCCCATTTTCTTAAGCCATTTGAACACTTTGCCGCAGATGTAAATGCCGTAGCACGGCGGTGTATTATACAGAGAATCTGCGTCAGCCTGTGTCTTCCAGTTCAACATGGTAGGCGTATTCTCTACAGCCGGCGTTTCCGGAATCAGGTCTTCTCTTGCGATGACGATCACAACGCCGGCAGGACCAACGTTTTTCTGTACGCCGCCATAGATCACACCATACTTGGAAACGTCCACCGGTTCAGACAGGAAGCAGGAGGAAACGTCTGCAACGAGCTCCACGCCCTTGGTGTTCGGCAGTTCCTTGTAAACTGTACCATAGATCGTATTATTCTGGCAGATATAAACATAATCCATGTCATCTGTGATCGGCAGATTTGTGCAGTCCGGAATATAGGAGAAAATCTTATCCGCAGAGGATGCCAGTTCTACAGCCTCACCGTATTTCTTGGCTTCCTGATAAGCTTTCTTAGCCCACTGACCAGTAATGATATAGCCTGCCTTGCCTTTTTTCATCAGGTTCATCGGAATCGCAGCAAACTGCTGGGATGCACCACCCTGGAGGAACATGACTTTGTAATTATCCGGAATGCCCATTAAATCTCTGAGATCCTGTTCTGCGTCCTTGATAATCTGATCAAACGCCTTGGAACGGTGGGACATTTCCATAACGGACATGCCGGTGCCCTGGTAATCCAGCATTTCTTCTGCTGCTTCTTTGAGAACTTCTTCTGGCAGGACAGCAGGACCTGCACTGAAATTATAAACTCTGCTCATTGGAATCAACCTCCGGAATTATTTTTCAGAAACAGCAAACCCTGAAAAGGGCTTGACAATCTGACAGTATTTATTATACTATTTTTTTCCGCACAAGTCAAGTGATTCTGCACGATTCTTTTCAGAATACAGTTTATTTTGTAAAATATGCTGTAAACGGACAACTGTATTTTGTAGAAATACACCAGTAACTTTGTGAAAAATTTATCAAAGTCGATGAAAAATACTAAAAAACATCTGAAATATAGTTTAATTCATTTTTTTTGCAATCGCCGGAACTTTGCTCACAACATAAGCAACAAGGACAGTTACAATGATTTCTGGAATCATGTACAATCCATTATAAAAAACAGAATAGATCACAGCCAGACCTGCGCCGGAAAAGTTCTCTACAATTTTCGCACCGACGGAATAGAAACCGTCCTGTGTAAAAAACCATTCCGCCCACGCACCAAAAAAGACAGCGCCTGAAATAATATGCACGATATACCGGAATAACAGTGCTATGACCGTCCCCAGACACAAAGCGGGAGCTGCTTTTAATTGATTGCGGAATATCCCCCCAAATCCAAGAACTGTATAGGCAATGACATAATCCATCAGAACAATTCCAATCCCTGCCCAGATTGCATAATCTTCCGGGACAAAAAAACTTTTGACCGTTCCAAATCCCATTGCCATCTGTAACAGACTGTAAATAAATCCCGAAAACAAACCCCATTTCACGCCATGCCGGTAAGAAATCAAAACAATCGGCAGCATACTGGCAACTGTAATGCCGCCGCCGAATGGCAATTGATACGGCTGAATGACAGACAATACAGTTGCAATTGCCAGCAAAAGCCCTGTTTCTACCATTCTGAGTGTTCTGGCATGACTCGACACAACGGCTGTACTTGATGTATTTGATGTACTTGATGTGCACATACTTGAAAAACCTCGCTTTAAAATTAAAAAATATCAAAAATAAGGACATCCTGCTTCCAGAATGTCCCTGTCATGATTGAATCTGAATTTTAATTTCTGACTCCCTGCGACAGCATTATCCGTATCAGGTAAAAGGGTCGGAATTTTTTTAAAATTCCCTCTCAGCCTGAGCTCCCCTGCATTATTATAATTATCTTAATTTTGCACCGCACGGAAATCCATCATCCACAAACTGCACCGCAATGCTCCCGTCCGGAAGATCGCTTGCACAGATCATGCCACAGCTCTCCACACCGCAGAGTTTCACCGGTTTCAGATTCGCAATCAGGATAATTTTTTTGCCAATTAAATCCTCCGGCTTGTAATATTCCGCAATGCCGGACACAACCTGCCTGCCGCCCATGCCGTCATCTAACTGCAATTTTAATAATTTCTTGGATTTCTTCACTTTTTCAGCCTGGAGAACTTTTGCGACACGCAGATCAATTTTTGCAAAATCCTCAATCTGGATCTGATCCGCCAGAGGTTCTGGCTGATATGCCGGTGCAGGCTGATTCTGTGCAATGATCTGATTCAGTTCTTCAATTTCTTTTTCTGCATCAATCCGGGGAAATAACATATTACCCTTATGGACTGTGACAGTTACCGGGAGAACGTTGTATTTTGCTGCATTCTCATAAGTCACGTGTTCCGGTTCTGCGCCGATCTGTTTCCAGACTTCCGGCATTGTCGTCGGCATGAACGGACTCAGCAACGTCGAGATAATCCGAATGCTTTCGAGTAAGTTATATAATACACTGGCAAGCCTTGCTTTCTGGGATTCATCTTTGCCGAGTACCCATGGCGCAGTTTCGTCAATATATTTGTTTGCACGGTCAACGAGCTTGAAAATTTCCGTCAGTGCAAGATTAATCTGTGTATTGTCAAGATACTGATCCACTTCCTGACGGATTCCGCAGGCAAGTGTGATTAATTCCTGATCAATGTCTTCCGGCTGACGTTCTTCCGGGAGCGTTCCGCCGAAATATTTCTGCACCATGGCAACAGTTCTGGATACCAGATTTCCCAGACCATTCGCAAGATCGGTATTGATTCTCTGGATCATGATTTCATTGGAAAACGAACTGTCCGAACCCAGTGCCATTTCCCTCAAAATGTGATACCGGATCGCATCCGGACTGTAGCGTTCTCCTAAAATAAACGGATCAACGACATTTCCGAGGGATTTGCTCATTTTCTGTCCGTTGAACGTAATCCAGCCGTGAACAGCCAAATGTTTCGGAAGCGGCAGCTCCAGTGCCATCAGCATGGCAGGCCAGATAATCGCATGAAACCGCATAATATCTTTTGCGACCATGTGGACATCCGCAGGCCAGAATGTTTCAAAATCCTGATAAGCCTGATTTTCGTAGCCAAGCGCCGTAATATAATTTGAAAGCGCATCAATCCAGACATAGACAACATGCTTCTCATCAAATGTCACAGGAATCCCCCATGTGAAAGATGTCCGGGATACGCACAGATCTTCCAGTCCGCACCGGATAAAATTATTGACAAGTTCCGTGGCACGTGTCCGGGGCTGTAAATAATCCGTATTTAATAACAAATCCTCAATTCTGTCCGCAAATGAGGACATTTTAAAGAAATATGCTTCTTCTTCGGCATCAATCACATCCCGACCGCAGTCCGGACATTTGCCGTCTTTCAACTGGGATGCCGTCCAGAAACTCTCACACGGCGTGCAGTATTTCCCTGTATACTTGCCCTTGTAAATATAGCCTTTGTCATATAATTTTTTAAAAATCTTCTGGACAGATTCCACATGATAATCATCTGTTGTCCGGATATATCTGTCATAGCTGATATTCATATAAGACCAGAGTTTCTGGAACACAGCAACAATTTCATCCACATATTCTTTTGGTGTAACACCTTTTTCTCTGGCTTTCTGTTCAATTTTCAGACCGTGTTCGTCCGTCCCCGTCAGGAACATGACATCATGTCCCTGCATTCTTCTGTATCTTGCAATCGAATCACAGGCAACTGTCGTATAACAATGCCCGATATGAGGATTGCCGGATGGATAATAGATCGGGGTAGTAATATAAAATTTTGACAATCCGAAGCCCTCCTGTCTGCATTTAAATGAATTTAAAAATTAATCATTTGTTTTATTCTTCGTCAGAATCCTGTTCCGGATTTTCTTCTGATTCCGGTTCTGGTTCTGTGGCAGTTTTCTGATCTACAATTGTAATACCGCCGTCCGTCCATGTGACATAGCCGTCATCTACCCAACTATCTGTGTCATTGCTCCAGACGTGCGGCTTATCCGCCATAGACATAGACTGATATTCAATTCCGTAATGATCCCCGACTGCGGCATCTTCCGGAATCTCCACATTTAATTGCAGGAGACTGCCGGGATCGTCCCGGAGCTGTGCACCGGAACTCCAAGCTGTCCACATGAAATGTTTTTCTTCATTGATGGAATAATAGACAGAATACTCCATCCTCTTATTATCTGCCGTGAATTTGCACCGCTCATCCACTGAAGCGCCCCATTCTGAGTAAGTGATACCGGAATTCTCATCCAGTGTAATCATCACAGGGACAACATAATCCTGTGCTTTGAGTTCATCCAGCGTGACTTCCACACTTTCAATTGTCACATGAATGTCGCTGGTACCGTCCGCTTTTGGCTGATTCTCCGGCATTTTCTCCTTGACACTCTCCGTCAGGACAGGCGTGGTGACCTCCTCAACCTGACCGTCATCCTCGCCAACTGTATCCACAGTGCTGTCGGGATTTTCTCCAGCAGAATCCGGCTCGGAATCCTGCGTTTTGTTGCATCCTGCCAGTGCGGCAGTCGTCACACAACACATAAGAACACACAACATTTTACGAAATTTCATAACTGCTGACTCCTTTCGATATTAATAAAATTATTAATATATTATTTTTTATTTCTCAAATCTCATAGAAATATCAAAACACTGTACGGAATGCGTCAACGCACCCAGAGAGATAATATCCACGCCGGTTTTTGCAATTTCGGCAATATTCTGTTCTGTGACATTCCCGGATGCCTCCAATAATGCTCTGCCGTCCGTGATCTTCACAGCTTCTGCCATATCCTCGCAGGACATGTTGTCTAACATGATGATCTCACAACGGCAGGCAAGCGCTTCCTGCAATTCTTCCAAATTCCGGACTTCCACTTCAATTTTGGTCATGTGACCGATCTTTTCCCGAAGTGCCGTCACAGCCGGCGTAATCCCTCCATAGACGTCGATGTGATTGTCTTTCAGCATGGCACCCTCCGACAAATTATATCTGTGATTCTTGCCGCCGCCAATCATGACAGCGTATTTCTGTAATCTCCGCAATCCCGGCAATGTTTTTCTAGTATCCGTGATCTGCGCTTTCGTCCCGGCAACTAATTCTACACAATGATTCGTTGCTGTGGCAATCCCGGATAAATGCTGTAAAAGATTCAGCGCCGTGCGTTCCCCTTTCAGGAGTGTCCCGGAATTTCCCGTCATAGTAGCAATAATATTGCCTTTTCGAATCTTGTCGCCGTCCTTGTAATTCGCTTGGAATTCCACATGACCGCCGACCAGTTCAAATACTCTCTGTGCAATCTCCAGACCACAGAGAACGCCGTCCGCTTTGGCGATATAATAGGCACTGCTTGTGTGATCCTCCGGGAGCAGATAATCCGTCGTCACATCGACATAATGAATATCTTCTTCCAGCGCATTGAGAATCACAGAATCAAGATAGCTCTGCAATAATTTCATGATCAAAAATCAGACTCCTTTCTCCTCGACAAGCGCCTCATTGAGAATTAAAAATGCAATTGTCGCTGTGGCTCTTGCCTCTACATAATCCGCATTGATGATATATTTCCCGTCTTCAAGCTGATGCAGGATGTCACAGACCTTGCTGAAATTTTCCTGTGTCTTCCCGGCATTGGGAATGACAAAATAACTTTCCTGCAAAATATGCCGCAGCTGTGTCCGGATGCCGTGGGGGACGCATTCCGTACGGTTTTCATAATCAAAAGCATATTTTTCAAAATTTTTAAATTTTCCGGATTTTTCTAGTTTCCCGGCAATATCCTGCGCCGCATGACGGGAGAATACCAATGCTTCCAGAAGTGAATTGCTGGCAAGCCGGTTGTTCCCGTGTACGCCTGTATTGGAACACTCACCACAGGCATATAAATTCCTGACTCTGGTTCTGGAATCTGAATCTACCTGGATACCGCCCATCAGATAATGCTGACACGGATAAATGGGGATTCTGTCTTTTGTCATATCATAACCCTGTTTCAGCAAATTCTGATAGATCATCGGAAATCTGCTGCGGACTTCCTCCGGATTTTTGTGCGTAATATCCAGATAAAATTCGTCAGAACCAGTTCTCCGGCTCTCCAGGACAATTGCATTGGACACCACATCACGGGGCGCAAGTTCCAATCTGTCATCATAACGCTGCATGAATCTTTCCCCATGACAATTTAACAGATAGGCACCCTCCCCCCGGAC
>CAMWWG010000029.1 GCA_947177935.1 uncultured Ruminococcus sp.
TGGTAGCAGGGAAGAAAATGGGCTGGGGCGAGCAGTCGCTCGGCTAAGGAGTGATTGAAAATGGCTGAATTCTATGAAATGCAGATTGCCGGATGTACCAGAAAACTCCGGAAATGTCCGATCCATGAAAATTTACAGATCGGTGCATTTATTATGTTCTCGGATGTGGAAATCACCGTGAAAAGCGCTGCGGCATTACTCGAGAAAGCACCGGAATTTGATGTTCTGCTGACAGCAGAATGCAAAGGAATTCCTCTTGCGTATGAAATGGCAAGACAGAGCGGCAAAAGTTATATTGTTGCCCGCAAATCTGTAAAATTATACATGCAGGATGTTGTTTCTGTGAATGTGAAATCCATCACGACAGAGGCACAGCAAGTATTGTATCTGGACGGCGAAAAAGCAGAGCTGTTAAGAAATCATAGAGTGCTGCTTATTGATGATGTCATCAGTACCGGTGAATCCCTCCGGGCACTGGAATATCTTGTACAGGAATCCGGTGGAATCGTCGCCGGGAAAGCGGCAGTGCTTGCAGAGGGCGATGCCGCCGACAGAAAAGATATTATTTATCTTGAAAAACTGCCATTATTTTTTGAAAAACAGTGACATGAAACGACCGGCTGTCTGGATTGGATTTTCTTATCTGTTGGGATTGCTGACGGCATCGGTTGTCCAGTTCAGGATATTTCTGTGCACAGGTATTGTTCTGTTTGCGGGAATGGTGATATTATGGGACAGAACTGTCTGGAAATATCTGTTATGCAGCACGTTGTCATGCCTGATAGCGTGCTGTAGTTATTGGCATCAGGAAGAAATTGTAAACCGGAAAATTGCAGATCAGGAGTGTTATGTCGGGCAGGATGTTGTGTTCACAGGTGAAATCACGGAATTATCCCATTATAAAAATAATTATACAGGCTATATCCTGACGGGATATTTTGCAGAAAATCCGGAATCTGACGGCATCAGGATTCATTTGTTCTGCGAGGATCAAAATACAGATTACGGCGATCGGATGACGATTTCCGGCATTCCGGAGAGAATCCGGGGGAGTTATGTATTTGACAGTGAAGCGTATTACCAGGCAAAAAATATCTTTCTGGAATTTAATTTTCTGACAGAGATTCTTGCGATAGAAAAATCTGAAAATTCCGAAAAATCCGGCATACAGCCTATATTTCAGAACCTGGTTTATCAGATTTATCATTGGCGGACGGACATGACAGAGCGGTTGCAATCCCGGATGGGAGAAGAAACAGGTGGTTTTCTGACGGGAATGCTGTTCGGGGACAAATCCGGAATGGATCGTACTACGAAAAAAGCGCTTTATCGGACAGGCATCGGGCATCTTCTGGCGGTGTCCGGCTTGCATCTGGATTTCCTTGCCGCATGTCTGGGATTTCTTTTAAAAAAATGCAGAGCCGGACGCAAACTGACATTCATGATAATCGGGATTGCCTGCGGTTTGTTTGCCATCTGTGCCGGCGGGACGGTTTCCGTGAAACGTGCTTGCGTGATGATCCTGCTTTCACAGAGTGCAAAAATTTTCTATCGTGAACCGGATACGCTGAATTCTTTGGGGATTGCAGTGTTATTACTGGGATTGGAAAATCCGTTTGTAATCTGGAGTGCAGGTTTTTGGCTGTCCTGTGCAGGGGCATTCGGGATTGGTGTCGTTGCAAGGTACATGACTAAGCCGGAAAAATCAGAACATCCGGACAGAAAAGAGTTTAAAATAACATCAAAAGTTTTTAAAAATAGTTTAAAAAATATTGTTTCATTCTGTTGGGTGTTTCTTGTGATTCTGCCTGTGAGTGTGTTCTGTTTCGATGAAATTTCCTTGATTTCGCCGTTCAGCAATTTATTGCTTGTACCGGTCTGTATGATGATGCTGTGTCTGGGCGCTGTCGCCATTTGTTTCGGCTGTGAAGGATTTCTGGCAGATCTTTGCTGTTCCTTTGCGGACACACTCGGCGGGATCATTCTTAAAATTTCAGATTTCCTGTCCGGACTTCCCTGGACGCATGTGTCATTGCACAGCGAAATTCTGAAATTTCTGATTTTAGCCGGAATGGTCTTTGTGATTCTGGTGCAGATGATAACCAAAGATAGAAAATTTACAAATTTTTTCGTCATCCTGGGGCTTGTCACTACGTGCGTATTTGTTTCCGTGGAAGATTTCATGCAGACACAAGAACTGAAAATTGCCGTTCTTGGCGAGGGAACAAATTGCGTGATTGTCGTCCGGAATCAGACAGAAGCGATTTTATTCGACATGTCCGGACATGTGAGCAATGCGGAACTAGCAGCATCTTATCTGGAAGAAACCGGAACGGAACAGATACGGGAAATTTACTGCAACAAGCCCAGTGAAAAAATTCTGAGATCTTACTGGGAATCCCTGGCAGAACCGTCTGACGGGTATTATATCCGGAAAGAACTGACTTCCGGAATAAATTCAGAATCAAATTTGCCGGATTATGACGTTCTTGATGCGCAGGAAATGTTATTTCATGGCGCATTGCTGAAAATCCAGGAAAACAGACTGGAAATTATCTATCAAAATAATTTGTTTCTATGTACGAATGAAAAAACAAATTTTTCTGATCTAGACAAAAATCCGGATATTTTGACAATTTACGGAAAGAGTGACAGCATTCAGCCGGACTGCGGCATTTTGATCATTCCGGATGAAAATGAATTTTACAGTATGCAGGAAGATGCGTACACGTATATTGGCAGGAATGATCTGGAGATCACCATCGCAGGAGACGGCAGGTGCAGTGTGAGGGAATTATATGACAATTCTTGATAGCAAATCGCTTCGGGAGCAAATCCGGAAGCAGATTGTGAATTTATATTATGTTTATGGGAGCGATCTTCTGCGAGTCCAGCAGGCAGTGGAATTCATCCGGAAAGCAATGGGAGGAACAGAGAATCTTACAAAGCTTGATGGACAGAATTTGAATTTAGAGCAGTTAGCGGACGAAATTCAGTTATGTCCAATGTTCACAGAATATAACTGTATTTACATTCATGACTGCAACATGGATCAGCTCCGGGAATCCGAAAGAAAAAGTTTATTAAAAATCCTGGAAGAAGTTCCGCCACAGACAGTATTGCTGTTTGATGTCACGGGATTTGACATTTACGGCGGAAAGACAGGCAAGAACCGGAAACCAGTGGGGCAGAATCAGAAATTATGGCATTATATCGACAAGAACGGACTTGCTGTCTGTCTGGATCTGAAAACCGTTCCGCAATTAACAACGGAAATCCTAGCGGCTGCAAAAAAACGTGGTTGTGAGATGGAACGTCCGGCGGCACAGTTATTAGCGACATATTGTAATTGTGACAGTCTGTTGATCCGGAATGAACTGGATAAGCTCTGTTCTTATCTGGATACAGATATGAATCCGGAAAGTCAGAAAATCACAGTAGAATTAATCCAGGAAATGGTTGTCCCGTCCCTGGAAACAACCGTCTATATGCTCACAAATGCCATTTTAAGACACAAAACAGCAGATGCGATGCACGTTGTGGATGATCTTCTGGCACGTCGTCTGGATATGTCTTATCTGATGGCAGTCATTGCCGGGAGCATGATTGACATGCAGAGGGCTTGCGCCGTCCGGTATGAAAACAAGACCGTTCAGGACATGATGGAACATTTCGGCTATGCGTTCCGGTTTATGGCAGAAAGGGCATTCCAGGACAGCATGAAACAGTCTCCGGAACAGATTGCCGGATGTTTGCAGATTTTGTGCGAATGTGAACAGAAAATGCACGCCGGTGCGGCAGATGAGCGAGTGTTATTTGAACAAGCAATCATAGAAATGCTGAGATTATCTTAAAATAATAATTTATAATTATAATATATACAGGAGGCTCTTCCATGCTCCAGGTCAGACAGGCAATTATTGTAGAGGGAAAATATGATAAAATCAAACTTGCATCCATCGTGCAGGCAGTGATTCTCCAGACAAATGGTTTCCAGATTTACAAAAATACGGAATTATTGGAATTAATCCGGTATTATGCAAAGACGACAGGCATTTTGATTGTAACAGATTCTGACAGAGCAGGATTTCAGATCCGGAATTATATCCGAGGTGCTGTCCCGGAGGGTGACATCCGGCATATTTATATCCCCGATATTTTTGGAAAAGAAAAACGCAAAGCCAAACCATCTGCCGAGGGCAAGCTTGGTGTGGAGGGAATTGATGCGGATATTCTTCGGGATGCATTCGGGAAAGCCGGTGTTTTTGCGGAAGAAAAGCCATCCGGGGAACAGATCACAAAGACGGATTTGTATCTTGCAGGATTCAACGGCAGACCGGACAGCGCAGAAAGACGCAGGGCATTCCAGAGAATGTTGCAACTTCCGGAAATGCTCTCTTCCTCCGGACTTCTGGAAGTTCTCAATTCCAGGATAACAAAAGAAGAATTCCAGGAAATCACAGAACGGTTCTATCAGCAGGAACAGAAAGGAATTTTGTGACATGCCGCTTGTATCGCTCCGTTTTCTGTTATTCGGCTTGCCGTTGTTTCTGATTGGCTATTACTGCATTCCCGAAAAAGGCAAACAAATTTATTTATGGGTCAGCAGTTTTTTGCTGTACGGCTGGGGGAACTGGTCAGCACTTCTGTTCCTGACGGGATATCTTTGTTATGATTATGTGTCCGGAATCCTGGTCGAAATTCTGATAGAAAGAAAAAAACAGAAACAGTGCCGTTTTTTATCCGGAGGGATTTTTTATTTCTCTGTGGGATTACAGATTCTGTTATTGCTCTATTTGAGACATAAAGCAGATAGCTTCCCTATCGGGACTGCTGTCCGGACGCTCCAGGGGATCGGTTATCTTTTGGGGATTTATAAAAAACATCATCCGGCGGAACGGAATTTTTTCCGGCTCGGTGGCTATCTGGTTCTGTTTCCGGTTCTTATGTCTTATGAAGAATTTAAAAAGCAATCCGAAAACCGTAGACAGGATATTATTGCACTCAGTGACGGAGTGGGGATTTTTATCAAGGGACTGGCTGAAAAAGTGGTCTTAGCCAACACGTTCGGGTATGTATTTCATCAGCTCCGGGAAATTTTACCGCAGGGAATGAGTATGCTCACAGCGTGGCTGGTGACAATGACATTCTCAATGTATCTGTATTTTGAATTATTGGGCTATTCCGAAATGGCAAGAGGACTGGGAAGATGTGTCGGCTATGATCTTCCTGAAAATTTTAATCATCCGTTTTTTACGTCCGGCGTGACGACATTCCTGCAAAACTGGAACAGTACGCTTCTGGCGTGGTTTGAACGGAATTTCCGGAGTGGTTTCCCAGAGATTGTTCCCCAAAATTTTAAAGATAATTTTAATAATTTTCAGAAATTTTCCGGCTGTGCCGGTTTTGTCCTGACGGGAATTCTGATTGGTGTGTGGTACGGCGCAGGAACACAGTTTCTGTTGTGGGGACTGTTAGTTGGGATCTGTCTGCTGTTAGAGAAATTATTTCTGGAAGAACATTTCATCCGGAAACACCCCGTATGTAGCGGAATCAGTTCCGGGATTTTCCTGCAATTCCTGTGGGTGCTGTTCTTTTCGGAGAATTTTTCGCAGACGGCGCTTTACTGGAAGGCAATGCTTGGTTTCGGGAATGGACTGACGGACAGAAACGGTCTGTATTATTTTGTGTCTTATCTTGGCTTGTTATTAATCGGTTTTTACATTGCAACGGATCTGTTCCGGAATATTGAAGAACGTTTTAGTCAGGCGGAAATCGGGAAGAAAATGGCATTTTTCAAGCCGGTGTTCTTCGGCGCACTCCTGATTTTCTGCATGGCATTTATGATCTATCAGAAACAGGGAGAAAATACAATGCTGTTTTTGCTGATTTAGAATTATCAGAAAGGAAAAATAAAATTCTTATGAGTCAAGTATATGATTTAACACCCGTGTTTGCAAAGGGATTGTCCGCACCCAGACCACATACGGAATTTTCAGAATTCCCCTGGAATCAGGACATTATTTCTGATTTTCCATGGAGACAGATCCAGGAATCACAAAATATTACTTGTGATTTTGATGACCAGGGTGCAAACTGGTATCTTGTCTATGATCATAATCAGAATAAGAAAATTGCTTTTATTTCAAGATATTATCCGGTTGCTCTGGTCATGCAGGAATGTCCGGCATGTTTTCTTACGATTCTGCAACATCATAGGATCTGCATTGCAGAAATGCACAGCGTATTTTCCTGTGATGAAGCCATCCTGAAACAATATGCGCCGGATAAATTCATTCTGGATGATCGTTTCTTAGAAGATGAAAATTTTTCTTTCGATCATGAATGGATGAATTATATTTATGAACGTCTGGAACGCAGACGGTCTTATGTCATGCCGTATGAATTTACATTTCAGGAAATCCGATGATGAAAAAATTGCACCAGTTATCAAAATTATATTACAGAGTCATTCTTGTGATTTTTCTTGTTTATGGGATGATACTGATACAGACAATCCGGGAATTTGACAAGACGGATTTTCCGGTTTTCTCCTGGGATGGTTTTGTCAGCGGTCAATGGGGTGAAGATCTGGAATATTATTTAGAAAAGCATGTGGGCTTTCATGATGATCTGTTCCAGATTAAGAATCAGGCAAATTTGTTAATTGGCGAAAAGATGATCCAGGATGTGTATGTCACGCAGCAAGGTTTGATGGAAAAATTTGTCTGCGACACACAGCCGGATGCATCTTTTATCAATCAGTGTTACGAAAAAGCCAATGTTCCAGTGTATTTCATCCTTGTCCCCACGGCGGCAGGTATCTATGAAAGTCAGCTCCCGGCGAATGCGCCGACATCAGATCAGGAAAGTTTCATCAAGGAAGTCTATGCCGAAACAGAAAGCGGCATCCGGTGTATTGACACGTATCATATTCTGCGTTCTCTGAAAGAAGATTATATCTATTACAGGACAGATTCACATTGGACAAGTTACGGTGCGTATTATGTCTATCAGTCAGCAATCCAGAAAATGGGGTTTACGCCCGTTCCCTATCAGCGCTATGTCATTTCGCATTTGAACATGGATTTCCGGGGTGATCTGTACCGGGAAACGCTTTATCATGCTGTCAAGCCGGATATTCTGGATTGTTATCATTATGAAACCGGCGCAGAGATCATGGAAATCCAGGCATATGACCAGAATGGGAAAGTCGAATGTCGGGACAGTTTGCATGATACTTCTGTTCTGGAATCCGAAAACGACGATCCGGATTTATATCGCTATTATTTGGGAGAACCCTGCGAAAAGCTCATCATCCGGACAAATCTGGATAATCATAAAAAATTATTATTATACAAAGATGATTTTGCAGACTGCATGATTCCGTTCCTGATTCAGCATTACAGCGAAATTTGCATAATTGATCTGCAACAGGCGGACACAGAAACCATCATGGCATCCGCACAGGATCCGGAATACACACAGATTCTGTTTTTATGCAGTGTAAAGACCTGGCAGAGCGGGCAATGATGAAAAAAAACAGCGTGTTACATTTCTGGATAACACGCTGTTTTATTATTTTTAATTACTGGAAAATTTTGCTGAAGTCGTCTTTTAATTTCGCTTCTGTCGCAAGTGCATCTTCCATCGTTTCGCCTACCGTTGTGTAGTAACTCTTGATTTTTGGTTCTGTGCCGGACGGACGAATTACCACTTTTGCGCCCTGTTCCAGGTCAAATACTAACACATTGGATTTCGGGAGCGTGATCACTGTCTTCTGACCGGTTGCAATATCGAGCGTTTCGCTTGCAACATAATCCGATACGGAAACCACTTTCAGACCGCCAATCATTTCCGGACGATTGTCACGGAGCTGCTGCATCAGAGAATTCATTTTATTCATACCACTTTCGCCCTCAAATGCAAAACTCTGGAGCGAATGACGGAATACGCCATATTTTTTGTAGAGATTTTCTCTTGCCTGGAGCAAGGAAATGCCCTTTGTCCGGTAATATGCTGCCATTTCGCAGATCAGCATGGATGCTACAACGGCATCCTTGTCACGGACGTAAGACCCGGCAAGATAGCCATAACTTTCTTCAAATCCGAATACATAGCGGTTTTCCTGGTGCTTTTCTTCCAGTAATCCAATCTGTTCACCGATGAATTTGAATCCCGTCAGGACTTCAATTGTTTCCAGACCATATTCATCGGCAATTGCCCGGACAAGATCCGTTGTGACGATTGTTTTCACGCAGACTGGATTTTCCGGAAGTGTGCCGTTCTCTTTTCTCTGACTGCAAATATATTCCAGTAATAATGCGCCGACTTCGTTCCCGGAGAATAACGCATAATCCTCACCATCCGGCACGGCAATGCCTACACGGTCAGCATCAGGATCTGTCGCCAGCAGAAGATCCGGCTTGATCTGGTCGCAGTACTGCAAGCCAAGTTCCAGTGCTTCCCGGATTTCCGGATTCGGATACGGGCATGTCGGGAAATTGCCGTCAGGATTTTCCTGTTCTTTCACGACAGTTACATCCTGGATGCCGATTCTGGAGAGAACTTCCCGAACAGGCTTGTTTCCTGTGCCATTCAGGGGCGTATAGACAATTTTCAAGCTGCTCTCAGCGCAAAGATCCGTATGAATTCCCTGTGCAAGAACATTCTTGTAATATTCTTCAATCACGGACTGATTAATGTAAGAAATCATGCCGTCGGCAACAGCCTGGTCAAAGTTTGTATAAGTTACATCCTCGAACATGTCAAGGGAATTAATTTCAGACAGGACTTTTTCAGCAGCTTCCAATGTCATCTGACAGCCGTCAGCGCCGTATGCCTTGTAACCGTTGTATTTGGACGGATTATGACTTGCTGTGACCATGATTCCGGCACTGCAATGTAATGCACGAACTGCCCAGGAAAGGCAGGGAGTCGGCATTAATTCAGAATAGATATGGACTTTGATGCCGTTCCCGGCAAGAACGGAAGCCGCTGCCTGGGCGAACGCTACGGATTTGATGCGGCTGTCATAAGAGATAGCAACACTGGGATTTTCAAAATCCGCTTTTACATAATTGGCAAGTCCCTGTGTGGCACGGCGGACAGTGTAGACATTCATTCTGTTAGAACCTGCACCGATGACTCCACGCAGACCACCTGTTCCGAATTCCAGATCACGGTAGAACCGATCACGGATTTCCGTTTCATTTCCTTTGACACTGGCAAGTTCCGTCTGCAAATCCGGATCATCCACTGCTTTCTGACACCAGTTGTCATAGAGTTCCATGATAGACATAGCAAAAACCTCCTGATAATACTATCAAATAAAAATAATAAAACAATAA
>CAMWWG010000030.1 GCA_947177935.1 uncultured Ruminococcus sp.
CTCTACTCTCGACTAGTCGTCGGCTGCGTCAGATGTGTTTAATAGACAGGTTCTCCTCCGGGATGTCATAGCCGACTAATTTCGTATGGACGGCTTTCTGAAAATTTTTCTGTTGTTCCGACGTTTTCAACGTGTGATATTCTGCAAAATCCTGCTGACGCTGATCCAGACCATTGAGAAAATTAATCGCAACAACCTGATAAACGCCCTCATCCTGTCCCATGCCGAAGATTTCATTTTTCTGACCGACAAACAACAAGCCGATTGCAGAAACCAGTATGGGAATCAGGATTTTTCCGGAATCAAAATTAAAATTGGAATTAAAATCCAAATTTTTTTTGCAGATCAGAAAACTGAGAATCAATAATAGAAAATCCAGTCCGGCAGTGACCGCAATCCCCCGGAACAAGGAATATTGATCCAGGACAAACAGAACCATCGTTCCGACAATATACGAACAAAAAAAACAGCAAACTGTCAGAATTCCGATCTCAATGAGATTTTTCTGAGAAAACAGAATCCTGGAAATCCCAAGACAACAGCCAACAGAAACAACGACACAGATCAGAAAAAGATTCATGACGACCTCCTGTTTTCTAAATTCTCAAAAAATGTCCGGTATTTCTCTGTGATGACTTCCCAATCAAAATGCGATCTGACATAAGCACCACCATTCCGCCCCATCTGCCCGGCAATTCCCGGATGTTCCAGGATATAATTTACACAGCCTTCAAATTCAAAATAATTGTTAAAATACAAACCGCCCTGGGATTCCCGGGCAAAATTCTTTGTCACAGCACATTCTTCATGCACTAATACAGGTCTACCACAGAGCCAGCTCTCCATAATTACAAGAGAAAAGCTCTCATTTTTTGACGGCTGACAAAGCAATTCCGCTGCACCGTAAGCGTTATATTTATCCTGGATGTCTACAAATCCCAGATCAATCACATCCCGTTTCAGACTTTCCGGAATGGCGATCTCTCCGCCGCCAAGCAAAATTAATTTCATGTCTGACGGATTGCGTTTCTTGTATTGTCCGAAATACTGGATCAGTGTATGAACGTTCTTGCCGATATCCTTTCTGCCGGCATACAGAATAAATTTCTCCGGAATCTTGAATTTCTTCCGAAATGCGTCCGGATCAGACTGCAAATCCACATCCATGCCGATCCCCATGACAATTTTCTGCATGTGATCCAGATCATAGTATTTCTGTGTCAGATCCAGTTCCGGTCTTGCATTGAAGATCATCCCAGCGACCTGCGAATATAATTCCCGGTAAATCTGCATATAAAAATAGGCTTCATCATGAAAACAGGGAATTAAGACTGCTTTTTCGGGACATGCCTGCACACCGTAATACGTCGTTCCGAACATGTACGGAATATAGACAAACGCCGTGTAGTCTGCCTGATGTTCCCGGATATACTGATATAAATCCGGACTGTTGATCATTTCCCGGATGAAAATTTTTTCTTCTTCCGGCGTGGGCTGGATGTGATTCATGAGCTTTAAATTAATCTCATCGAAAATTCTGGTATTTCTCTTGCGAACCCGGAATCTTCGCACCGGAATATTGTGGATCATTTCGACGCCCTCCGGATAATAATCCTGATTCCAGTCGCTGACGAATTCCCGGACGCATGTCGTCAGGATCTCAACATCCATTCCGGCTTGTTTCAGATGTTTTGTGACTTCTCTGGTTTCCATCTCCGCACCGCCGGGAATTTTTTCGGCATACCAGGGAATGACAAATGCAATTTTTTTTATCATTTTTTATTTTCTCCTGTCAGATTCAAAAATGCTCCAAGTTGTCCGGCGAATAAATTTTTGATTTTTTGATACTGAAAATCTTTCAGACGTTCTCTCTGATTCTGAATGATTCTCTGTTTCAGTGCCGGATTGCTGAGAATTTCTCGGATTAACAAACTGATTTCCGCAGGATTTTTAGAATCCACAATGCAACCGCCTGCACCGAGCGTTTCCGGAACAGCACAACTGTTGTAAGCAATGACCGGAACATTGAAATACATTGCTTCGACAAGCGGCACACAAAAGCCCTCATGTTCGCTCATACAGAGAAATACATCCGCAATCTGATAATAAGCCAGGATTTCCGGGAATTTAATATGTCCGGTAAAAATCACATCTTCCGGCGTAAGCTCCAATGCACCTGCATAATTTTTTAATCTCTGGTAATATTTTTCCATGCCCCCTGGATTGCCGACAAAGATCAGCCGGGATTCCGGATTGACATAGTTTTTATAATATGCAAAAATTTTAATAATATCTTCCTGCTTCTTGTTCGGCGCAATCCGTCCGACAAAAATTAAATTCTGCCGGTGATCCCCGGAACTTTCCGAATATTTTCTAATAATTCCGGCATCCGGCTTTGTTTCGTAATCCTGGAACGGAATCAGAATTGGTCTCACGTCAATCGGACACGTAAAGCCCGCATCCCGGAGCTCCTGTGCATTAAATCCGGAATCCGCCAGACAGTAATCAATTGTTCCGGATTTCGCAAGATGACGCAGACCATCCAGTCCGTACTGCGCATTGGTCTGCGCATCCGGATTGTAACCTTGAAAAAAATGTGGCGGCGTGATATTATGATAGATCATAATTTTCCGGCAAGGATAATTTTCCAGGCTGTAATTTAATTTTGATCCGGTAGACATGTGATAGAGAATCACGTCAGACGGTTCTAATTCCGGCATTCCGGAACACAGGTCCTGCGCCGTGTTCTTCGGCAGACGCTGATCCACGGCTTCCGCATAAATCCTTGTTTCATAGCCAAGTTCCCGCATGGCTTTCTGCAATGCAATGGTATCATTGCCGACGGCATCCCCAAACGCCAGTGTCGGCAGAAACTGAATGATTCTCATGACAATCTTCTCCGGAGCTGTTCATTTTCTGCTGTCAGTGCTCTGACCTGACTGCGGAGCGCCTGAATTTCCTGCCGGTCAGCAGACTGTTTTAATTCCAGGGTATCCATCCGGGAGACGAATTCTGAAAGATTCATCTGATCGGATTCTGTTCTGGATAAAATATACTGATTTGTCTGCCGGACGGCATTGGCTGTGTGCAGATTCAACGCATTCTGTTCCGTGATAATCGGCATCATGTAGAATTTCATGAGTTTCCGGAGGACTTTTTTCACAAATTTAATCAGAAAATTTCCTTCAATGGGCTGTTTATACGGGTCAATCTGACTGCGGATGCTGAGATATTCCATGCTCTGCTGTAAAGAATCCAATTGGAACGGACTGCCGTCAGGATTGCCAGCTTCCTGCTGAAACGGGATTTCTTCAAAATCCAGAATCACATGATCCAGTTTTTTTTCTTTGATTTCCTGCCGGATCGTCTGCATAATCTGGTCTATATCTAGATTATTATCTAGATTATTTAAATTTTTATTTAAATTATGATTCTCCTGCATGAGATAGCCTGCCTCCTGATTTTTCTGCAATTATTTTCTGATATTGCCTGTCATCAATAAAAATAGAATTGATCCCTGTGAATGCGTATTCCTGGTAGTCCATTCTCTGCATGTAATCCACCAGCTCCCAGTCTTTCTGATTTACAACTAAATTTTCAGAATAGGGAATCATTTCAATGATAAAAAATAACGGTCTGTATGTCTCAAAATCAATGCTTTCCAGAATTTCCAGCTCCAGCCCCTCAATGTCCAGATTCACAAGGAACGGCGCTTCTCCGTGGAAATATTCCCGGATGATATCATTCACGGAGATTGTCCGGACGGCAATTTCCTGTTGTAACTGTGCATCCGGATTTTCGGCAAGAATTTCCGAAATATCTCCGATTTTTGATAAGCCATCCAGGTTTAACACCTGAAATAAAATTTCTTCCCCGGAACGATCCGTCACGGCTCTGTTCAGAATCACATCCCCCGGACGTGCCTGCTCCAGATCCGGAATCAGCGCCGGATTGGCTTCAACCAAAACACCTCTTGCGCCCTGCTGATAAAACAGATACGTGTTATTCATTTCAATGGGCTTGTTTGCGCCAAGATCCAGATAACTGCATTTTGCAAAGGGAATTCCCAGCATGGCACAGGCGTATAAAATAATCGCATCTTCTCCGGCTTGTGAATAGGATTTTTTGTCAAATAATTTAAAATTCTGCCTCTGGAACGCATTCGCCTGATCCTGAACAATCTGTTCCAGAACCTCCGTCCGGTGTGCTAATTCCAAAGTTGTCCGGTCATCGCTGCGCATCCGGTTTTCTGTCTCAGACCGGTAATGCTCCAGACAGTCCAGACGCTTTTCACAGCGCTGTATCCGTTCATGATTGCCTTGATCACAATCTGCTAACTGCGAATGCAATAATTTGACTTCTTCCTGCAATTTTTGATTCTGCTTCTGCAAAATTGCCGCCTGCATGGCAGAACTCTCCTGAAATGCGGCAATTTGATTCTGAGATTCACTCAGGCGATTTCTGAGCGATTCTATTTCCTGCCGATCCGTTTCCATTCCGGCATAAAGATCCCTGAGCAAAAAATGTAGAATTCTGGTATATAATTTCAAAAAAATTTCACCTCCATGAAAATTCTGTTTGCAGACGACATACGCCGATGTCCTGCTTTGCGGAAGAAACGACAAAAGACAACACTTGCCGGATGTCATCATAGATCACGCCGTCATGGGAATGCACCGCAATATCCAGAAAATATCTTGCCGGCAAGAGAGAATTCCGGAATGTAATTTCTAATTCACCGTTTTCCTGAATCGGGATGTAATCTCCTGTTTCAATTACAATATTCGTCCCGTAGCAGTGCAGTCCGTCTTCCCGGAAAATTCCGTAGCCAAAATTGCCTTTTAACTTTAAATTTTCGGCATTTTCTGCATGATATTGCAGAAAAATTTTTATTTCCTGTTCTGTATCAAAAATATATTGCTTCTGATTGTTCTGATCCCGGAGTTGTGCGTCCGTGAAAACAACCTGCTGTGTGCCCATCCGGATTGCCGTCTTTTCACAGAATGCAGGCAGTTCGGATTTTTCTGAAGTTTCGGGATTCTGGTCTTCCTGCTCCTTTCCCTCCTCTCTGTGCTGTTTTTCGAGCTGTTCTGTGCGCTTATCCTCCATGTGTTGCAGATAATGATCGTGCACCAGTTTGGGAATCCCGGATTCCCGGATCAAGCCATTTTCGATCCAGTAGGAAGTTTCACAGATCTGTTCAATCTGTCCCAGTGCGTGGGATACAATCACGATTGTTGTCCCGTGGGATTTGATCTCCCGAAGCTTGTCAAAACATTTTTTCTGAAAATTCGCATCGCCAACGGCTAAGATCTCATCAATCAGCAGAATTTTCGCATCGACATGAATCGCCACGGAAAACGCCAGACGCATATACATCCCGGAAGAATATGTCCTGACCGGATTGTCAATAAATTCTTCCAGTTCGGAAAATTGGATAATTTCTTCCATCCGTTTTTCGATTTCTTTCCGGGTTAATCCGAAAATTGAAGCATTGGTATAGATGTTCTCCCGTCCGGTCATATCCGGATGAAATCCTGCGCCCAGTTCGATCAGACTGGAAACCCGTCCATGCATTTCAATGCTGCCCTGATCCGGATATAAAATTTTTGTCAATAATTTCAGCGTCGTGCTCTTGCCACAGCCGTTGTGCCCAACAAGACCAATCGCCTCGCCTTTCTTCACTGAAAAACTGATCCCGTTCAGAACCCACCTGTCTTCGTAGTGATTCCTGTTCCGGAATAAAATCCGGTCTTTCAGGTCATTGCTTCTGTCATAGAAAATCCGGAATTTTTTCCGGACGTCCCTCACTTCAATTGCATTTTCGGGATTTGTCAATTACATCACCTCCGCAAAGCGTTTTTTTAATCTGGAAAATACCAGCTCCCCCAGAATCAGGCTCGTTACGCCGAAAAACAGGGCAATCAAGAGTGTAGAAAAATCCGGAATTTCTGCATAATATAAAATATCCCGATAGGCAACAATCACGGAAGTCATGGGATTGAGATAAAATAATTTCTGAATATCCGGGTCAGAAATCATCTCAATCGGATAGAGTACCGGGGTCATGTAGATCCAAGCCATGGTGACAATGCTCAGAATGTGTTCCATATCCCGGAAAAAGACCGTCACAGCCGAAAATAACAGAGCCAGTCCCAAAGCAATCATGTATTCAATCAGCATCACAACCGGCAGACAGAGAATCGCCAGAAGATTGAGACCGACGCCGGAAATGAGCACAACCAGGAATATAATCACAAACGTCAGGAGCATATTGACAAAACAGCTTGTCACATATGAAATTGGCAAAATTTCCCGTGGAAAATAAATTTTTGTGACTAAATTCTGCGATGCCATGACAGAATTTGCGCCGCCTTGCAGACTCGACGAGAAAAAAATCCAGGGAATCAATGCCACAAATAAATATAAATAATATTTATCAATTGCACTGGGCAGAATAAAACTGAATGCAATGGTATAAATAATTAACTGGAACAACGGATTGATAAATGTCCAGAGAAACCCTAAGACGCTTCCCTTATAGCGTCCCCGGAGATCTTTCCGGACAAGACTGAAAATCATTTCCCGGTAGGCAAATAATTCTTTGCATAATTTAATCATGGATAAAAACCTGCGATTCTGAAATTTTGAATAATTTTAAATAATCATATTTATTATACCCTGAAATTTAAAAAAAGTCAATCCGGATTCTGCATTCCCGGCGCAATCCGGCGCATTATTGTCACTTGGTCGAAAAATGACCGGAATTCGCCGGTGATTTTCGTGCTAATTTCTAAAAAATCACCGGGGCATTCCTGCTCCGGTGAAATTTTTTTCCATGAATTTAAATTTTATTTTTAATTTTTTCCAGCAAGCCACTCATACATGCCTTCATACTGCCTTGCGGAACTGTTCCAGGAGAAGTCCTGTCTCATACCCCTTCTGACCATGTTATTCCAGTTGTCCCGATAATTGAAGAACACGGATTTTGCATAGTTCACAGCGCCTAAGAATGCTTCTGACCAGAATTCTTTGAATGTGAATCCTGTGCCTGTCAGTTCAAATTCGTTGTATGGCTGCACGGTGTCTTTCAGTCCGCCGGTTTCCCGTACAAGCGGTACAGAGCCGTAGCGCAGGGAAATTAATTGCGTCAGTCCGCACGGTTCAAACCGGGACGGAACAAGCATCATATCCGCGCCAGCATAAAGCTTATGCGCCAGATTATCATTGTAGCAGATATTCGCTGATACATTTCCCGGATACCGTCCGGCAAAATAACGGAACATGTTTTCATACGCCGGATCGCCTGTGCCGATTAACACAAACTGCGTGTTTCCGTCCAGAAACCGTTCAAAAATATCCCCTAACAGATTCAGTCCTTTTTGATCTGTCAGTCTGGAAATTAACCCGATGACCATCTTCCGGCTGTCCTGTTCCAGTCCTAATTCTTCCTGGAGCCGGCGCTTGTTTTCTGCCTTGCCCTCCAGACAGGTATCTGCATTGTAATTGCGGTAAATCTTTCCGTCTGTTTCCGGGTTGAAAATTCCATAATCAATGCCGTTGACAATGCCCCGCAGGGATGTGGATCTTGCATAAAGCAAGCCGTTCAACTGTTCGCCGTATTCCTGTGTCTTGATTTCCTGTGCATACGTCTCACTTACAGTTGTGATATAATCCGCATAGACAAGACCACCCTTGAGCATGTTGGCATCTTTGTGGAATTCCAGTTTATCTGGTGTGAACATGTAGTCCGGCAGATCCGTATTTCTCTGGAATTCTTCAATATCCCACACACCCTGGAATTTTAGGTTATGGATTGTCATAATGCTCTTGACGCCCTGATAGAACGGATGTGTGGCAAATGTGGAGTGCATCAGCACGGGGATTAATCCGGTCTGCCAGTCATGACAGTGAATAATATCCGGATGGAAGCCGATGACCGGCATCATTGCCAGGACGGCTTTGCAGAAGAACGTGAAACGTTCAATGTCCCAGCGCAGATCGCTGCTGTAGGGCGTTTCACCGTTAAAATAATATTCATTATCGACATAATAGAACTTGATACCGTGATACTCAAATTCCATAATGCCGACATGTTCCTGCCTGCCTGCATAATCCATGAAAAAATGGTGACGATAGTGGAAGAAATTTCTGTATCTTCCCGGAATGCAGGTGTAGTACGGAATAATCACCCGAACATCGAAACGGGATTTGTCGAGATTTTTCGGCAGTGCGCCCACTACATCCGCAAGACCGCCTGTCTTCACGAATGGCACACATTCTGAGGCTGCAAAAAGAATATTTGTCAAGGGGAATCCCTCCTAGGTAAAAATTAGATTATAATATTATTATAACGCTTTTTTTTCAGATAGTCAAGAGAAATTTCAAATTTTTTCAAAAAAACAGGAAAATTTTGTGAAAAATTCAGAAAAAGCTAGTTGATCCTGTTTGATTTTTTCCGGTGTTTTGGAGAAAAATTCAGAAAAAAACGGATAAAAATACAGGATTTTTTTGAATTTTTCACCAAAAAAAGCCTTTTATTTCAAGAAAAACTTATGCTGAATATAGAAAATTGTTTTTTTCCATTGACGAATTTGTCAAGATCTAGTATAATAAAAAACAGCGAAAGAAAAATTTTTTGCGGTATATGCGCAAGAAGTGCGCTTGCTGCAAGCAACAGAAGAAAGGTGAAAAGGTATGACTTATCAGGAACTGGTAAAAAAAGTACAGACTGCACTGGTCAAGGCTGATGCGTCCGGAATCACAGAGCATATTGCTGTGCAGGTCAATGTAACCGGAGATGCGGCAGGTGCGTTCTATGTTGAGGTAAAAGACGGTGTGCTGTATGTAGAACCGTATGATTACAATGACAGAGACTGTCTGCTGACAGGCGACAGCAAGGAAATTCTTGCGATTGCACAGGGCAAGACCAATCTGAAAGAAGCGATTATGGATGCGCTCGTGTTCTGTGAGGGAAATTATGACAAAGTGAGTCTGCTCAGTGATGTCATCCCGAAGAAAGTCAGAAAGCCGAGAGCAGCCAAGTCTGCAAAAGAATCTGAAGTTTCTGAAACTTCTAAAGAAAAACCGGCTGAAAAAACACCGGCAAAGAAAACCAGAAAAACGAAGGCAGAAAAGCCGGTTGAAATTTCTGAAAATCCGGAAATTCAGGAAGTTCCAGTGAAAAAAACACCGGCAAAGAAGCCCAGAAAGCCCAAGGCTGACAAAACAGAAAAAATTACGGAAGAAATTGCAGAGACTGCAACAGATTCTGTAATTTCAATTGTCAATGAAATTCCTGTTGACATAGCTGACAGCAATCAAATTCCTCTTGAGG
>CAMWWG010000031.1 GCA_947177935.1 uncultured Ruminococcus sp.
AATGGGTAATAATTAAATTCACAGTTGGTACCATAATAAATATAAAATAAATTACGTATGTATGAACCATGGGATTCAAAATAGAAAATAGTGTATTAATTAGATACACAGAAGAAGAGGGCGTAACAGAAGTTGTTATTCCGGAGGGTGTGACAAGTATCAGAGACAGAGCATTTTATAATTGTAGAAGTCTGATTTTTGTGATAATTCCGGACAGTGTGACAAGTATCGGAGCGGGTGCATTTTATAATTGCAAAAGTTTAACTTCTGTGACAATTCCGGATAGCGTGACGAATATTGAGGATCATACGTTTTATGAATGCACAAGTTTGATTTCCGTGACAATTCCTGACAGTGTAAAGAATATCGGATACAGGGCGTTTTCAGGATGTACAAACTTAACTTCTATGATATTCCCGGACAGCATGATAAGTATCGGGGAAGGTGCATTTTTGGAGTGTATAAGCCTGACATCCGTGACAATCCCGAACAATGTGACGAGTATTGGAATTTGTGCATTTTCAGGGTGTACAAGTCTGACTTCTGTGACGATTCCGGACGATGTGGCAAGTATCGGAGCAGGTGCTTTTGATGATACAAAGTGGCTTGCAGACTATCCTGATGACCTTGTGATTGCGGGAAACAATGTTTTAATCAAATATAAAGGAAATGATAAAAATGTGATTATTTCAAACAGTGTGATGCGTATCGGAATGGGTGCATTTGAGGGATGCGAAAAACTTAATCTCCGTGACGATTCCTGATAATCTGATATGTCCGGATGCAGAAATGTATTCTTCGGAAATTCTCCCCCAACTACTTGCCTTTTCTGGAATTTTGTGTTATAATAAATCAAAATAAATTTAAAATATAATTAAGATGTGTTTCAATTATTTTAAATTTCCGGAAAAGAGTGTGAATTATTTGAATAAATATAAAAAACTTGCGGCGAATACCGCAGTGTTCGCCATTGGTTCCTTCGGGTCTAAGATATTATTACTGCTGCTTACCAGATTATATACACATAATATTTCCACCGGGGACAACAGTACAAAATCCCTGCTGGAACAGACGGCAAATTTTATCATCCCCATTGCGACGTTCTCCATTGCAGAAGCCGTCATTCGTTACGAATTAGACCGGGACTATGACAAACGGGAAGTTTTCATATTGGCTTGTATGGCAGTATTTACACGGCAACGAAGAAAACAATGCGGAGTTTTTGGACAAGTTTAATTGCCATTTGTATGAATCTGGTATTGATAGAGAATTCAGGACTTTTTATTAAATCGAAATTTAGTGAGGTGTCATTATTATGAAACAATATATTGTAGATGCTTTTGCAGATAAGATTTTTGAAGGAAATCCGGCTGCCGTCTGCGTTATGGATAAGTGGCTGTCTGATGATATTATGAAAAAAATAGCGATTGAAAATAATTTATCGGAAACAGCGTTTGTTGTAAAAGAGGAAAACTTCTATAAATTACGCTGGTTTACTCCTGGAGGAGAAATAGATTTATGCGGACATGCAACATTGGGAACTGCATTTGTGATTGCCAATTATTACGATACAAATGCCACTGATTTTAGGTTTCATACATTAAGCGGAATTTTAAATGTAAAAAAAAGTAGCGAATTGTTTGAGATGAATTTTCCGTCACGTATGCCAAAAAAGATAAAAGTGACAAAAGAAATGCTTTTCGCATTAGGAGAAGAACCCAACGAAGTGTATTTGAGTCGGGATCTGATGTTTGTCTTTGATGATGAAGATTTTGTAAAGAATTATACACCTGACTGGACAAAGCTATGTGCTGTGAAGGAAGGCATTGGTTTTTTAATCACTGCTCCTTCTAAAGAATATGATTTTGTATCACGTTGTTTTTTTCCAAAAATCAAAGTAAATGAAGATCCTGTTTGTGGGTCGGCACATTGTAATTTTATACCATACTGGTCTCAAAGACTCAATAAGAAAGTGATGATATCCCGTCAGGTGTCAAAACGAGGAGGAACCCTTTTTTGTGAGGATCACGGAGAACGAGTTATTATTAAAGGAAAAGTGGTTCTATATAGTATAGCAGATATTAATATATAAATTGCCACTTTTCAAGTTAAAAAAATATCAAGTAAAAAATAAAATAGTGAACCGCTCCATAGAAAGTGGGATCAAGGAGCAGTTCACTATTTTTTCCTGACTTGGAAAGTGATGTCTCTTTTATTGAAATATCAGGAAAATCACTCCGACAGGAAATCTGCCAGGAAATGCTTGCCTTTTCAGGAATTTTGTGTTATAATAAATGAAAATAAATTTAAAATATAATTAAGATATGTTTCAATTATTTTAAATTTCCGGAAAAGGGTGTGAATTATTTGAATAAATATAAAAAACTTGCGGCGAATACCGCAGTGTTCGCCATTGGTTCCTTCGGGTCTAAGATATTATTACTGCTGCTTACCAGATTATATACACATAATATTTCCACCGGGGACAACAGTACAAAATCCCTGCTGGAACAGACGGCAAATTTTATCATCCCCATTGCGACGTTCTCCATTGCAGAAGCTGTCATCCGTTACGGATTAGACCGGGACTATGACAAACGGGAAGTTTTCACATCGGCTTGTATGGTAGAATTCATGGGGATTTTTGTGATGCTGTTGTTTTCACCGGTATTATATCTGCTGCCGTATGCTGATGGTTATGTGCCCTTGTTATTGCTGTATGTTTTGGCATCATCCTTCCGGCAGTTAAATTCGCAGTTCGTCCGGGCAAGAGGACTTGTCAGGCTGTTTGCATTGGATGGGATTCTTGCGACACTGTCTCTGTTTGTATTTAATATTCTGTTTATCTCCGTCCTGCATCTGGGTGTCACAGGTTTCATGATGGCAGTCTTCCTGTCGGATTTCTGTTCAGGGATGTTTCTCTGGATTGTCGCAGGACTGGGAAAATTTTTTGATTTGCGTTATTATCATCCGCAGATCACAAAAATGATGTTACGGTTTTCCATTCCCATGATTCCCACGGCGGTTCTGTGGATCATCACCGGATTTTCAGATCGTCTCTTCGTCCGGTATATGGCGGATTTTTCCCTGAGTGCGGACGTGGGGGATGTTGCCGCCGGAATCTATGATGCGGCGTCGAAAGTTCCGAATTTGATTTCAATGGTTTCGACGATTTTCTTTCAGGCATGGAACATGTCCGCAATTTCAGAAAATAATGCGCAGGATCGGAGCATTTTCTATTACCGGATTTTCTCGGCGTATCAGTCCATTATGTTCCTGGGTGCAGGTTTCATGATTGCACTTGTCAAACCCTTGTCAGCGATTCTGATTGATGCAAGCACAGATCCGGCGTATGCAAGAGCCTATGAATTCACGCCAGTGCTGATTATCGGCGTTCTGATGATGAGTCTGAATCAGTTCTTAAGCAGTATTTATACCGCAACGAAGAAAACAACGCACAGTTTCTGGACGAGTCTGATTGCCGCCTGTGTAAATCTGGTTCTGAATGTGATTTTAATTTATCTGTGGGGCGTACACGGCGCTGTCATTGCCACATTTGTGAGTTATTTTGTGTGTTATGTCGTCCGGATTGTGGACACACGGAGATTAATTTATTTTAGAGTCTATTACGGACGATTTGCGCTGAATCTGGGAGTGTTATTTTTTATGAGCATTATGGCAATCAAAGAGCCGGCCGGATTGATTCCGACACAGGTATTTTGTCTGATTTTTCTGATCATTTTTAATTCCAGTGCGATTCTCCAGACGGTGAAGAAATTACTGAAACGATAATATCATATCCTGTAAAATTTCTTGACAATCCGGGATATCTGTGCTATAATGATAAAAAATAAAACAAAATTATTGCTTTTTTATTGATTTTTTAATTCAGGAGGAAATTTTCATGCAGTATGGTCATTTTGATCTCAAAAACAAAGAATATGTCATCACAAATCCTGACACGCCGGCGCCCTGGGTCAATTATCTGGGATCGCCCGAATACGGCGCAATTATCTCTAACAATGCCGCAGGCTACAGCTTCGTCAAATCCGGTGCAAACGGTAGAATTACCAGATTCCGTTTTAATTCCATGATGGCACTCCCCGGCAGATATATCTACCTGAGAGATGCACAGTCCGGCGATTACTGGTCGGCAACCTGGCAGCCCGTGGGCAAGGATCTCAAAGAGTATAAGAGTGAATGCCGCCATGGTACGGCGTATTCTGTTATGACAAGCAACTATGCAAAGATCCGCACAGAGACGGCTTATTATGTCCCGTCCGGACAGACCTATGAAGTCTGGAGATGTCGTGTCACAAATCAGGATGCTGTCGTCAGAAAACTGTCTGTCTTCGGCTTTGTGGAATTCACAAATGACAGCAATTATGAACAGGATCAAATCAATCTTCAGTACACGCAGTTCATCACCAGGACGGAACGAAAAGGCAACAAGATTTTACAGCATATCAATGAATTTTCTGAAGTCCAGGCAGACGGCTCAAATCATAAGGAACGTTTTTTTGGTTTAGCTGGTGCAGATGTGACGGACGCCTGCGGCAGTCTGGAAAAATTCATTGGCGCTTACCGGACATACAGCAATCCGATCATGGTAGAACAGGGAACTTGCAATGATGAAATGAATTTCAATGCCAATTCCTGCGGCGCACTCCGGACAGAACTGGAATTACAGCCCGGTGAAACAAAAGAATTGATCTATCTTTTGGGACAGAAAACGGATGCAGAATCAGATATCATTCTGGAAGCCTATGCAGAAAAGAACAGAGTGGATGCGGAACTGAAAGAACTGAAAACTTACTGGCACAGTAAATTATCTAATTTTGAAGTCGAAACGCCGTCCGAGGCATTTAATAATATGCTCAATGTCTGGAATGCGTACCAGTGCTTTATTACGTTTATCTGGTCAAGAGCGGCATCATTCTCTTATTGTGGATTGCGCAATGGTTACGGTTATCGTGACACCGTCCAGGATATTCAGGGAATTATCCATCTTGATCCGGAAATGGCACGGAAAAAAATTGAGTTTATGCTGTCTGCTCAGGTCGATAACGGCGCAGGGCTGCCGCTTGTGAAATTCACTCACAATGCCGGACACGAGAACACCCCGGATGATCCGGAGTATGTCAAGGAAACCGGACATCCGTCCTATCGTGCGGACGATGCACTGTGGTTGTTCCCGACCATCCGGAAATATATCGGCGAGACCGGCAACACGGCATTCCTGAATAAAGTAATTGTCTATGCCAATGGCGGTTCGGCAACAGTCTATGAACATCTCAAGAAAGCGATTGATTTCTCCCTGACGCATATGGGAAAACACCACATGCCGGCAGGATTGCACGCTGACTGGAACGACTGCTTACGGCTCGGCGCAGAGGGAGAATCTACATTTGTGGCATTCCAGTTATATGATGCCATGAACATTCTTCGAGACATGGCAGAATCCCGGCAGGATCAGGATTATATCCAGTATCTTGACCAGGAGCAGGAAGCATTAAGAGAAGCTCTGGCATCCTGTTGGGATGAAAACAGATTCATCCGTGGTATCCGGGAGGATGATGTGATTGTCGGCAAAAAGAGCGATCTGGAAGCGAACATGTGGCTCAATCCCCAAAGCTGGAGTGTGATTTCCGGGTTTGCGGATGCCGATCAGGCAGAATCTGCGATGAACAGCGTTCATGAAATCCTGAACACGCCCTACGGCGCAAAATTATTAGATCCTCCGTACAAACAGCACCATTTTGACGGGGCATTAATGCAGGTTTATAATCCGGATACGAAAGAAAACGGCGGCATTTTCTCTCAGACACAAGGCTGGCTGATTCTTGCGGAGAGTCTGCTCGGACACGGTGATAGAGCGTTCCAGTATTTTTGCGAAACATCTCCGGCAATGTTCAACGATAAAGCGGAAATCCGTGGAATTGAACCCTATGCACACGGACAGTTCACAGAAAGCAAAGAATCTCCGTTTGCAGGACGTTCCCATGTGCATTGGCTGACAGGAACAGCATCTACTGTCATGGTTGGCTGCGTGGAAGGCATCTGTGGCATCCGACCGGATGCAGATGGTATTCTGATTGATCCGTCTATTCCTCATGAATGGGAAAGTTTCCGCATCCGGAAGAATTTCCGTGGCAAAATGCTCAGCATTCTTGTGCAGAATCCCAATCATGTGCAGTCCGGTGTGAAATCTGCAAGTCTGAATCAGAAAGCACAGAAAAATTCCTATTTTAAATTCTCTGACTTGCAGGACATCAACGAAATTATCATTATACTTGGATAATCAGTATGAACTCTCCCCCACCTAAAGAGGTGGGGGAGAGTTTCCCAAGGTTTATTTATTCCAAAAAAATTTCCTGTTTTAAATTGACAAAATCAAATATATTTACGATTCCGTCTGCATTGATGTCAGCAACTTCGTATTCTTCTTGGGTAAGTGACTTAACACCATGGAGATATTTGTGTAAAACAATGACATCAGAAACAGAAACCTCACCATCAGAATTCACATCTCCATAATTTTCTGTTGACGCTGTCAGAATTTCTCCAGAATACAAGTCAATTTCATACTTGTAACGGATACCATGTTCATATCTTCGTCCGAATTTCACTACATAGTAACTCGGTTGTCCTTGTGCATAATCTATCCAGACATTTGCATATTTAACATCACTTTCCTGAATGCTTGCATCTTCCAAAGCAATAGCTTTTGCAGATTCTCTGCTAATATATCCCAATTCAGAATCATCTGCTTTGTCATCTTCGTCATCTTTATCATCTTTGCCATGTTTATCATTTTTGACATCTTCATCATTGTGGGTTGTTAAAATTTTTTCCAATACTTCACCAGAATATAAATCAATTTTATACTTATATTCTTCTTGTTCGCTTTGAAATTCTACTTTATAGCATTCAGGCAGACCATTATCATATGCCAACCAAACATTAACATATTTTACATTGCTTTCCTGAATTCCCACATCTGCCAAAGCTGTAGCTTTAGCTACTTCTTCCCCGACATAAGCAGTTGCTACATCAACTATTTCAGTAGATTCCACTGCATAACTGGCTATTGAACCAGTGTAACCTAATTGGCTAACAGCCATTGATGATCCAACCATCAAACTAGCGATAGAAGCGAACAGTTGCTTACTGCTTTTTACCATAAAAATTATGCCACCTTTCAATATATTATACATATGATTATACTAAAAATATAAGCTATTTTCAACTCCAAAAAGTTCATCTTCTACTCCAAAAAGCTATTTTATTTTTCTGTATCAATATATTTTTGTCTGTATTTAGTCGGAGATATCCCCATTACACTCCGAAATGCACTGGAAAATTTACTGCTGTTATCATATCCAAACTTATGTGCAATTTCTGTAATAGATTGATTTGTTGTCTTCAACTGGTGTGCAGATAATTTTATTTTATAATTTCTAATATATGCATATACAGATTCACCATAAACGCTGTAAAAACATCTTTTAATAGTTGCTGGAGATACATAAAACGTTGTCGCTAATTCTTCTGTTGTAAGACGCTTATCTAAATGTGTATTTACATATTGAAAAATTTGTTTTGCAAGTTCTGCTTGTGCTTTGGTACAAGAATGTTGTTCTGCTTGCGAAAGACTAGGGTCTAAATCACTAAGGAATAAAAGCAGTTCTAAAATTTTAATTTGAAAATAGCCTTTTCTGAGATGTTCAGGCACAGAATATAATTCATAAAAAATATGTTCCAAATGCGCTGTAGAACGCATGACAAAAAAATTCTCTGTATTGCAAAATTTTTCTAATAACAAAGCAGGGCTAACTTTTACATCTTCTAAAAAGCAAGATAAACATTTTGGAGCTAATTCAGGATTAATTATCACAGAGATTCCATAATAGTGCTGTGTTGGACAATAAACAAAAGCAGTTTCTTTGCTTTTATTAATAGAAATATCGCCCTCAGACAAATAAAAAACCCGTTCTCCACCATTGTTATACTCAAATCTGCCCTCATGACAATGTGTAATTTCAAGCAATCCGAACGGATAACTAGGCGGATAGTGATAACCTTGTCCATGTGCTTCTTTGTACATGAGCCAAATGCCTGAAAAAATAGCATATTCTTTTACAATTAATTTGCCCTTATCATTTTTTACTTCATAGATAATATTATTTTCATCTTCAAATAAAATTTTTGCATCTTTATCAAGTTCACCACGATATAATTTATTTTCCATAATTTAATATACCTTAAAAAATTAAATTGAACCCTCCCTCCACCTATAAAGGCACATGATGATTCAATCTTAATCTTTCTTTCTTAACTGTGGAATACGCTTTAGAATCAATTCATATAACGTCACGGATGCCCCTGCACCAAAGATCCCCTGGACGGCATTCTCCGGAATGGATACCCACGCCGTTTCTACAGAGCCGTACAGAATCCCGGCAAACAGTGCATAACCTGTGATCATGATCAGTTCGGCAATCACGGCGGAGAAGATCCGCACCCAGAGCGAGGGGAATTTTTTCTCCAGGGCATGGAAAATTTCAAACGAGACAAACGCCATCAGAAATTTAATGACAAATGTCGCTGGTGCATAAATTGCATAACCGGAAATCAGATCCGAGAGGGCAGAGCCAAAGCCTGCGGCAAAAGCGCCATAGCCGCCGCCAAGAATCCAGGCACAGAGATTCACAAGCGTGTCGCCAAGATTAATATAGCCTTTGGACGGCGTGGGGATCTGAATCACGAACGTTGCAACAGTAGTAAGAGCTGTCAGAACACCTGTAAGCGTCAACAAACGGATTTGTTCATTGCTGGATAATTTTTCTTTCATGAAAATCCACTCCTTATAAA
>CAMWWG010000032.1 GCA_947177935.1 uncultured Ruminococcus sp.
GGGGCATCTATAAATTTGATTTCTAGCTGGACTTATTTTAAAATGAATTCTAAAATTAGTTTTTTCAATTATTTTTTGAAAGGATGGGTTGCGATTGAAAGAAATTACAGAACAGTTATGTGACGGCGTGCGGTTGATTCTGCTCACAGAGCCGAAATTTAAGACAAGTCATATCAAAATCATCATGTCCATGCCGGCACAGCCCGAAAAATATGCAGGATGGAATCTTGCACAGAGTATTTTAATGAATTCTTGTGAAAAATATCCCAGTATTGCAACAATGTCTGAAAAAATGCAGGAGCTGTATGGTGCGAATTTGGATAGTAATATCACTGTTCTGGGGGATGCCTTTCAGCTGCATTTTACAGTCAGTGCTATTGCGGATTCTTATGCACTTCATCAGGAAACACTTCGCCGGGAGAGTGCGGAATTGCTATTAGAGTGCATCCTGCATCCGCTACGGAATCCGGAACAGACCGGATTTTCAGACCGGGCATTTCAGATGGAATTGCAGAATCTGCTTGACGCCATTGACGGCGAGATCAATAATAAGAGAGCCTATGCCTCCAAAAAACTCCGGGAAATTGCCTTTTCCGGCGAAGTGGCAGCGTATCCCTATTACGGCACAAAGGAAAGCGCCCTTGCGCTCACGCCAGAATCGGTTTATCAGGCATACAAAGAAATGTTGGAGCAGTCCGAAATTTTAATTTATTATGTCGGCGCAGAGGATGCTCCGGAATTAAAAGATTTGTTCCGGAATGCGTTCAGTTCTAGAACAGTCACAAAACGCCATTATGCTGTGCCAAGTCTCTGCAAGCCGGAAGTCCAGACACTCCGGGAATCTATGGATGTGAACCAGTCGCAGTTGCTGATGGCATTCAAGATCAAAAGTACAGAACAGCCTATCACACCGGAACAGCTCCGGATGACAAGTCTGCTTTTCGGCGGTGCGCCATTTTCTCTGTTATTTTCGAATATCCGGGAAAAAATGAGCCTTTGCTATTATTGTTCCAGTAAAGATATTTCGCTGAAAAATACGCTTGTGGTGTCTTCCGGTGTTTCTCCGGAGAATCTGGAAAAAACACAGGATGCCGTTCTGGATCAGTTGGAATTGCTGAGAAACGGCGAATTTGAACCGGATCTTCTGGAGAATGCCAGGCGCTATGTCATCAATGCCCTGCGGCTTGCCGGGGACACGCCGTCATCCTGCATGACGGAATCTCTGGAACGGTATATCCGGGAGGATCATGCCGGAATTCCTGAGAGGATTATGCTGTTTGAACAGGTTACCAGAGAAGACATAATCCGGACGGCGAATGCTTTGCAGTTAGACAGTGTATATATTCTGGAACAGGAGGATAAACATGCGTAATTTAAAAAATGCAGAGATTATCAAAGCGCCGTATGGCAGTCAAAGTTGTCTGCGTGTGAAACATCCCACGGGACTGAATATTGATATTATGGAAATGCCCAGTTATCACAGCGCTTATGCCCTGTTCGGCACAAAATATGGTTCTGTCAATACCAGATTCAAATTAAAAGGCGATCAGGATTTTGCGCAGGTCCCGGAGGGAATTGCCCATTTTCTGGAGCATAAGCTGTTTGAAAACGAAGACTGCGATGCGTTCGCACGCTATGCGCAAACTGGTGCAATTGCGAATGCCTATACTTCATTTGACAGAACGGCATATTTATTCATGTGTTCGGAGAATTTCAGACCATCTCTGGAAATTTTACTGGATTTTGTACAGCATCCGTATTTCACAGAAGAGACCGTTCAGAAAGAACAGGGGATTATTGCACAGGAAATCCGTATGAACCAGGATGAACCGAACTGGAAATTATTTTTTAATTCCCTGCGTGGGATGTATGCGCAGCACCCTGTCCGGATTGACATTGCCGGCACGGAACAGAGCATTGCGCAGATTCATGCAGATTTATTATATAGATGCTACCGGACGTTCTATAATCTGCACAATATGACGCTTGCCGTTGCCGGAGATGTCAAAGCGGAAGAAATTCTGGAAATCTGCGATCAATTATTAATTCCCTGTGAAGACCAGGGACTGGAACAGATTTTCCCGGAAGAACCGGAACAGATCTGCTGTCCGGAAATGGAAGGCACAGCCCCTGTCGGAATTCCGTTATTCAGCGTGGATTTCAAGCTCCGACCGAGAAAACAGGGCAGTGAACTGCTCCGGGCAGAACTTCTGGTCAATCTGGCAATGCGGACGCTGTTCAATTCCAGTTCTGCATTTTATCAGGAAATGTTGGACAAGAATCTGATTAATTTTGAATTCGGCACAGATATGCCATTCAGCGGCGGCGGTTACTTCTCTGTTGGTCTGGGTGGGGAATCCCGGAATCCGCACGAAGTCCGTGACAGGATCTTTGAAGTGCTTGAACAGGCAAAAGCGCATGGTTTTGATAGACAGGCATTTGAACGGGTCAGAAGATCGACTTACGGTCACATGATTTCTTCCATGAATTATGTGGAAAATAATGCCTCCATGCTGCTTGACAGTTATATGACAAATACAAGACCATTTGAGAATATTTCCGTGCTTGCAGATGTGACTTATGAAGAAGCGTGGGAATTTCTCCGGAATGAGGTCCGTACGGACAATGCCGTGCTGTCCGTTGTCCATGCTTAGGGCGGATTCTCCCAGTGTGAGCGAACTGGGTTATGACAATCTGGGGTATCATGAAATTGTATTTCCGAGACTGGGACTGGATTTTGACATTGATCCGACGGCATTCTCAATTTTTGGATTAGATATTCAATGGTACGGGATTATTATTTCGTTTGGCGTCCTGCTGGCACTGATTTTCGGAACAAAGCATTTTCAAAAAGTCGGACTGGATTATATCCGTTGCTGGGATGTGGTCATTGTTGGCTGTATTGCTGGAATTCTCGGTGCAAGGACGTATTATGTCGCATTCAACTGGTCGCAGTATGCCGGGGATTTAAAAGCAATTCTCAATATCCGGCAGGGAGGACTTGCTATTTATGGGGGTGTCATTGGTGCATTCCTGATTGGTATCATTACCTGTAAAATCCGGAAAGTAGCGATTTTGCCGATGCTTGACGTTTGTGGTGCGGGTTTCCTGCTAGGACAAGGAATCGGCAGATGGGGCAATTTCACGAATCAGGAAGCGTTTGGGTCAAATACGGATTCGATTTTCGGCATGTCTGGCGGCAGGATTCAATATTGGATCGCTGAAAATTATACACCAGAGGAGCTCAATCCGGATTACATGGTGCATCCATGTTTTCTCTATGAATCCGTATGGTGTCTGACCGGATTTGCTGTTCTGGCTTATGTGCTGAACAAGCACCGGAAATTTGACGGACAAATTTTTCTGATGTATATCGGGTGGTACGGACTGGGCAGGTTTTTCATTGAGGGACTGCGGACGGATAGTTTAACAGTCGGCGATTTCCGTGTTTCACAGGTATTTGCTCTGTTTTGTTTTCTCATTTCTGTGATTCTGGTTCCGGTATTTTTGGTGATTGTAAAACAGAAAGGCGAGTCTTACAAACTTTATCGGGACACGGAAGAATCTGCAAAATTACTGGCGGAATCAGAAGCAAATGCAGGAAAATAATGGTTATTTTTTCAGAAAGGAATTTATGAATTATGGCAAATTTAATTGATGGCAAACAGGTGTCTGCTGCAGTAAAAGAGCAGGTCAGGCTTGAAACAGAAAAATTAGTCCAGGAATCTGGAAAGCGTCCTGGACTGGCAGTCGTGATTGTCGGAAATAATCCGGCATCCCGTGTTTATGTCAATAATAAGAAAAAAGCCTGTGAAACAGTCGGTTTCCAGTCGTTTGAGTATGCACTACCGGAAGATACCACACAGGAAGAATTATTGGAACTGGTGCAGACGCTTAATTCTGATTCTAATGTGAACGGAATTCTTGTGCAGCTCCCTGTGCCGCCACAGATCGATGACAAGGCGATTATTAACGCAATCAGCGCAGAAAAGGACGTTGACGCATTCCACCCGGAGAACGTCGGCAGAATCATGATCGGAGACTATGCGTTTCTTCCCTGTACACCGGCAGGCGTCATGGAGCTGATTGATTCCACAGGTGTGGAAATTTCCGGCAAAAAATGTGTTGTTATTGGGCGGAGCAACATTGTCGGCAAGCCCATGGCAATGTTATTGCTTCACAGAAGCGGCACAGTGACAATCTGTCACAGCCGGACGCAGGATCTGGCTTCTGTCACAAGAGAAGCGGACATTCTTGTTGCCGCAGTCGGCAAGGCGAATTTTGTCACAGCGGATATGGTTAAGGACGGCGCTGTTGTGATTGATGTCGGCATGAACCGTCTGGAAAACGGCAAGCTTTGCGGTGATGTGGATTTTGCACAGGTCGAGCCGAAAGCATCCTGGATCACGCCTGTTCCCGGCGGTGTTGGTCCTATGACGATTGCCATGCTGATGAAGAACACACTGACAGCATTCAAGAAACAGAATCAGCTTGCATAATAAGTCTGGAAATAGTTAAATTTTAATCTTAAAATCTGAAAAGAGGAAAAAACTATGAAATATGAAATTCAGGGAAGTCCCTATCCGGTTGCTGTGGTTTATCTCCAAAGCGGTGAAAATGTTGTCTGTCAGAGAGGTGCAATGACGTGGATGAGTCCGAACGTGGAGATGCAGACATCCGTGGGCAGTATCGGCAGAATGTTCGGGCGTGCGCTCAGCGGAGAATCCATGTTCCAGAACATCTACACAGCAAAGGGTGGTAATGGCATGATCGCATTCGGATCTTCTGCACCTGGTGAGATTCTGCCGATTGAGATTTCATCCGCAAGGACAATCGTTGCACAAAAATCTGCATTTCTGGCATCGGAACAGAGTGTCAATTATGAATTATTCTTTCAGAAGAAAATTTCTTCCGGTTTCTTCGGTGGTGAGGGATTCATCATGCAGAAATTCTCAGGATCTGGAACGCTTCTTCTGGAAATTGATGGCAGTATTGTAGAATACGATCTGGCACCGAATCAGTCAATTCTGGTAGATACCGGTTATCTTGCGGCAATGGATGCCACGTGTTCCATTGCGATTGAAACCGTCAAGGGTGTGGGAAATGCGCTGTTTGGCGGTGAAGGATTCTTCAATACAAAGATTACAGGTCCGGGTCATATCTGGCTGCAGACCATGCCAATTGCGCAGATGGCATCCGCAGTTGCAAGATACATTCCGAGATCTAATTAATTTTATAAAATTAAAAAAACAAGCACTGTTTCCGGATAGTGCTTGTTTATTGTTATTTTTTGATTTTTTATTAATTTATATATTTTATTCCGGGTAGACAAATCGTCTGTCATTCACCAAGGAATCCCGGTATCGCCGGATATAGAATTTTGCCATGTTCAGATTCTGTTCCGAATAATTTCCGCATTGTTCCGGTTTCGCACCAGGGATTTTCCCCTCATAATCCATGATAAAGTCACATAGCGCAATGATCAGATCAAAAATATCTTCTGAATTGAAATCGCCGAACATAACAAGATAACAGCCCGTACGACAGCCCATAGGACCAAAATATACGATTTCGTCTTTGCGTTCTGAATTTCTCAGATAAGTAGCCGCAAGATGTTCTATCGTATGCAGTGCCGGCATGTCAATCACTGGTTCACGGTTGGGCGCTGTGATACGCAGATCGAACGTTGTCACAACGCACTGTTCGTGATGATCTCTCCGGGACACATAGAGTCCCGGAAAGAGATTTAGATGATTGATTTTAAAACTCGTGATTCTTTCCACTTGACGTTCCTCCGTTATTAATTTATTATTTTTCAAATTTGTTGCATAATTCCTGAATCTGGTCTGTGAGCCTTGCAAGGTCTTTGTTTGTACGTCCCTGGCTGTTCCGGATTAAAACTGTCAGACGCTCCAGAGCGGCGAGCAGTCTTTGATAGATGGTATTGGCTCTGGCTGTGCCTTTTGTTTTCTGAACTGGTTTGGGAACGCTCTCCAGCAGGATTTCACCTGTGAGTAAATCAAATTCTGTGCCGCTGTAAGGCGCATAGGCATTTAATTTCAGATCATTCCGTAAATGCGCCGTGAAACGATCCATGACATCACTTTCTCCATGAATGATAAATACATGTTCCGGATTTTGAATCTGGGAAATCCATTTTGTCAGACCATCCACATCCGCATGACCACTGATGCCGGGGAGCTGTTTAATTTCTGCGGCAACCTGGACAGTTTCTCCGAACAGCTTCACGCTTGCTGCACCTTCCACCAGGGAACGTCCCAGCGTCCCATATGCCTGATAGCCGACAAATAAAATCATGTTCTGCGGCTGCCATAAATTGTGTTTAAGATGATGCTTGATTCTGCCTGCCTCACACATGCCGGATGCGGAAATAATCACTTTGCGGCGTTTGTCAAAGTTAATTGCTCGTGATTCTTCCGGTGTCGTTGCCAGGATCAAATCCGGAAATGTTAATGGATTAATGCCCTGTTCCACGTAATGCAGCGCCTCTGCATCATAACAACTGTTCTGATTTTTCAGGAAAATACTGGTTGCCTCAATTGCAAGCGGACTGTCCATGAATACCGGAAAATCCGCATAGTTCTGGATGAGATTTTGTTCTTTGATCTGCCGGAGAAAATATAATAATTCCTGTGTTCTGCCGACTGCAAATGACGGAATGATGACACTGCCGCCTCGGTCAAACGTTCTCTGGAGTACCTGTGCCAAAGCCGTCACATAATCCGCAGGACGTTCATGCTTGCGGTCGCCGTAGGTCGATTCCATGATGACATAATCAGCTTGTGTGATATATTCCGGATCACGGATCAATGGCTGATTCAGATTGCCGATGTCGCCGGAAAAGACTAATTTCCGGGTCTGATCGTTTTCTGTTGCCCAGATTTCAATACTTGCAGAACCCAATAAATGCCCGGCGTCAATGAAACGGACTTCCACGCCCTCACAGAGTGTGAATTTCTGGTTGTATTTATGAGATCTCAGCAAGCTGATTGCGCCGACGGCGTCTTCCATCGTGTACAGCGGGATGTAAGGTTCTTCGCCGTTTCTCTGGGCTTTCCGGTTGCGCCACTGTGCTTCAAATTCCTGGATGTGGGCGCTGTCACGAAGCATAATGCTGCAAAGGGATGCCGTGGCGTCCGTTGTATGGATTTCTCCCTGGAAACCGCCGGCATACAGCAGGGGAAGCAAGCCGGAATGGTCAATATGCGCATGGGTTAATAACACATAGTCAATTTTTCCGGGAGCGCAGGGAATCTGAGCATTTTCGTAGACATCCCGCCCCTGTTCCATGCCGAAATCCACCAGAATCCGGAATTGATTGATTTCCAGATAAGTACAACTGCCGGTGACTTCGTGCGCTGCGCCGATAAATTTAATTTTCATTGATTATATTCACGCCTTTCTGGAATGAAATTTTAAAAATAGAAATTATAATTTATTATATCATAGCATATTTTTCAAAAAAATGCAAGTATTTTCAGAAAATTCCCACAAACCTGATCCGGAATTTTAAAATTTTCTGCAAGGCTTTACAAATCACTCAAAATATGCTATGATTATATAGATAAATATATATAACTATTCGGGGGGATTGGTTTGCAGCACCAGGAATTTCAAGAATTAAAGAAAAAAGTGATCCGGAAATTTTTTGCCCGGATGAATCCGCAGCAGTTTGACGCTGTTACGACTGTGGACGGCGCTGTCCTGATTATTGCAGGTGCAGGCAGCGGCAAGACAACAGTCATGATTCACAGAATTGCTAATATGATTCTGTTCGGGAATGCTTTGCAGGAGAATTCTTCTGTGCCGGATGCCGAGACAATCCGGAAATTGCAGGATTATATAAAAAACAGAATTGATCTCAGTACAGAAGAACTCCGGAACAGTATTTCTGTGAATTCTGTGAAACCGTGGCAGATTCTGGCGATTACGTTCACGAATAAAGCCGCAGAGGAACTAAAAAACCGTTTGTCTGTAACATTGGGTGAGATCGCCGGTCAGATCCAGGCGTCTACATTTCATTCTGCATGTGTCAGAATTTTAAGAACTTGCAGTGACCGGATCGGCTATGATACGCATTTCACAATCTATGACACGGACGACAGCCTGAAATTATTAAAGTCCTGCATGAAAGAGCTCAAAATTCCGGAAAAAGAATATCCGCCAAGGGATCTGCTCACCCGAATCAGCCACGCAAAGGACAAAATGCTGTCTCCGGAAGAATATGCAGAATTTATTACAACAAATTTGAAACCAGATCCAAAATTAATGATGGCAAGCCAGGTTTATTCGTGTTATCAGGAAAAAATGCAAGCTGCCGATGCCATGGATTTTGATGATTTAATTTATCTGACTGTCCGGGTGTTTGAACAAAATCCGGATGTGCTGGAAAAATATCAGAATCGTTTTTCCTATTTGATGGTCGATGAATATCAGGATACGAATTATGCACAGTATCGTCTGATCAGTCTGCTTGCCGGGAAATACCGGAATCTGTGCGTTGTCGGGGATGATGACCAGAGTATTTATAAATTTCGGGGAGCAACGATTGAAAATATTCTGAATTTTGAGCAGGAATTCCCCGATTGTAAAGTCATCCGTTTAGAAGAAAATTACAGATCCACACAGAATATTTTAAAAACTGCCAATGCTGTGATTGCGCATAATCAGAACCGTAAGAGTAAGACGCTCTGGACAGCCGGAGACACTGGTGCATTAACGCATATTGTGCATGTTCCGGATGAAACCAAAGAAGCACAGTTCATTGCGGATC
>CAMWWG010000033.1 GCA_947177935.1 uncultured Ruminococcus sp.
TTTCTAAGATCCGGACAATTTTTTTAAAAATTCTACGCTTTGTTAAAACAACTGCCTGAAACTGGTTATCGAATTTGTGTATAATCACAAATAATTATTTTTCTGAAATATACTGTTTGTATTTCACAAATTTCAACTGTTGATTCTATGCAAAATGCAAAAAAATCCTGCCGAAATCATCAGTTTTTGTCAAGCCATGCCTGGTAGAGATCCGGTCGTTTCTCCTGTGTTACCCGGAGACTTTCCTGCGTCCGCCACTGAGAAATTTTCAGATGATGTCCGGATAATAAAACTTCCGGAACGGACTGTCCCTGCCAGGTGTCCGGTTTGGTATACTGGGGATGTTCCAGTAATCCATGGAAATGGCTTTCTTCTTCAAAACAGGCGGCATTCGGGAGAACGCCCGGACATGTCCGGACAATGGAATCTGCAAGTACTAACGCCGGGAGCTCCCCGCCCGTCAGGACGTAATCGCCTATAGAAATTTCTTCGTCTATGATAGTATCTAAGACACGCTGATCGACGCCCTCATAATGTCCGCATAACAGGAATAAATTTTCTCTGTGGGATAATTCCATTGTTTTTGCCTGATTCAGGACAGATCCCTGCGGAGACAGATAAATGCTCCAGGGTTTTTCCCGGAGGGATTCGCAGACTGCCTGCCAGCAGAGAAAAATCGGCTCTGCTTTCATGACCATCCCCATACCGCCGCCATAGGGCGTGTCATCCGTCCGGCGATGTTTGTCAAACGCATAATCCCGGATATTATGACAGTGAATTTCCACAGCGCCGGATTTCCGGGCACGTCCGATAATGCTCTCAGACAGGACGGTTTCACACATTTCCGGGAAAAGTGTTGCAATGTCAATCCGCATCTTCAAATAATCCTTTCAGCGGACGGATTTTCATGATACCGGCATCCAGATCTGTTTCCAGAATCACATCCGGAATTGCCGGCGCAAGATATTCCCTGCGCTCCTGTTCATTCCAGATCTGATAGACATCATTGGCACCGGTCTGCATCACATCCCGGATCACGCCCCAGATCCGTCCTGTATCGGCATCCACGACCTGCAGACCAATTAAATCCTGAATGAAATAACAGCCGTCTTCCAGTTCCACATCCTGCCGATCCATGTAAAGAATCTTATTCCGGAACGTCTCCGCCTGTTCTCTGGTGTCACACCCGGCAATCTGCATAATCACGCAATTCTGTTGGATTCTGGATCTAAAGATTTCTAATTTTTCTGTTCCGTGGGAATCCAGATATAATTCTGTAAAAGAACACAAAAACGCCGCATCATCGCACCAGGGATAAACTTTCAGTTCACCGTGCAGACCATGGACGTTTGTGATTTTTCCGATTTCTAAAAAACGTTTTTTCTCAGTACTCATAATTTTAATTCGTTTTATTCACTCTATATTGATTCAATTAATTAATACAGCAACGGAAGGCATTCCGTGACGGATTGCACCGGAACGCATCACAGTCCGCAATGCCTTGGCAATTCTGCCCTGTCTGCCGATCACTCTGCCCATATCGCTTTCTGCCACATGCAGATGAAACACGACAACGCCCTCGGCATCCGGCTCATCTTGTGTAATTTCAATGGCAGACGGATCTTCCACCAGACCTGCCGTAATGGCAAATAGTAATTCTTTCATGATTAAAAAAACCTCATTCCGTGCCGGCAATCCCCCACATCCGCAGGAATATTTTAAATTTTTAAAATTCTTACAGACATGGGATCATTCCGCACTGTTTTTTTCGTTTTTTCTTAGAGAACGCCCTCTTTTTTCAGGAGTGTTTTCACAATCTCTGTCGGCTGTGCGCCCTTGCTGATCCAATCTTTTGCCTTGTCTGCGTCTACTTTCACAACGGACGGCTCTTTGGTCGGATCATAATAGCCGATTTCTTCAATGCTTCTGCCGTCTCTCGGAAAACGGGAATCTGCGACAACAATACGATAGAACGGCGCTTTCTTTGCACCCATTCTTCTCAGTCTGATTTTTACTGCCATTCTGGTACACCTCACATAAGATAGTATTATATTATTTTTTTATTTTCAGGCAACTATGCCGTGAAATCAGATTAAAATTAATCATTAAAATTATTTTTTCCGCTTTGCTTTTTTGCCGTTTCCAGGATTCATCCCCGGAACGTTGTCAAAATTCATGCCCACCATGGAACGCCTTGCCTGCCGGAGCATGGCTTTCTGTTTCTTTCCCTTGTTGGTGAACTGTTTCATGACTTTCTGCATCTGCTCGAATTGTTTCAGCAGTCTGTTGACATCCTCGACTTTCATACCGCTTCCGGCGGCAATTCGTCTTTTCCGGGATGGATTGATGATAGACGGCTTTTCTCGTTCGGCTTTTGTCATCGACAAAATAATTGCCTCTAACCGATCAAACTGCCGGTCATCCAGTGCGCTGTCATCAATCTTGTCACCGCCGGGAAACATCGAAACAATACTTTTGAGTGATCCCATTTTCCGGATCTGCCGGAGCTGATCCAGTAAATCATTCATGTCAAATTTCTGTTCCTGCAATTTCCGGGTCAGTTTTTCGGCGTCCCTATGGTCAATGACTGTTTCTGCACGTTCAATCAGTGTCAGGACGTCGCCCATGCCCAGAATCCGGGATGCCATGCGCTTCGGATGAAATTTCTCGAATTCGTCCAGTTTTTCACCCATGCCCACAAATTTAATCGGCTTGCCGGTTACGGCAAGAACGGACAATGCCGCACCGCCTCTGGTATCAGAATCCAGTTTCGACATCAGAACGCTGTCAATCCCAAGCGCATCATCAAACGCTTTTGCAACGTTCACGGCATCCTGTCCGGTCATGGCATCAACAACCAGCATAATTTCATCCGGATTTGTTGCCGCCTTGACGTTCTGCAATTCCTGCATCAGTTCCGTATCAATGTGAAGACGTCCGGCAGTATCTAAAATAATGATATCATGTCCGTAGTCTTTCGCATGTTTCACAGATTCCACAGCAATTTTCACAGGGTCAATCTGTCCCATCTCGAAAACCGGAACACCGGCTTTTTCGCCGACAACCTGGAGCTGCTGAATTGCCGCAGGACGATAGACGTCACAGGCAACCAAAAGCGGTCTGTGTCCCTCCGCTTTGAGATATTTTGCAAGCTTTGCAGAATGGGTTGTCTTTCCGGAACCTTGCAGACCGCACATCATCATGACAGTCGGCGGCTTGGATGCAAGATTGATCCTTGCATTATCATTGCCCATGAGCTGAATCAGTTCGTCATTGACAATCTTGATGACCTGCTGTGCCGGTGTGAGACTGGAAAGGACATCTTCGCCGATGGCTCTCTCGGAAACTTTTGCGACAAAATCCTTGACGACTTTGTAGCTGACATCGGCTTCCAGCAGAGCAAGCCGCACCTCACGCATTGCTTCTTTGACGTCACTTTCTGTGAGTCTGCCGTGTGATTTCAGTTTTTTGAATACATTGCTTAATTTATCAGAAAGCCCCTCAAATGCCATGCGCAGCGCCCCCATGCGTAATATAATTTAAATTTATAATAATTCCAGTCCGTCCCTTGCAAGCTGTGTGATCTGCTGTGAATCGGAAACGGCAAGAATCTGTTCCAGACAGGAACGCATTGCACCAATCCTGCCTGCCATGCCGAGTTTCTGCTCTGTCCGGATCAGACTTTGTTCCGTGTGGCGGAGACTATCCCGGACAGCCTGCCGGGTAATCTTCTGCATTTCCGCAATTTCCGACAGAGAAAAATCTTCATTGTAGTACAATTCAGCGATTTGCCTCTGACGATCTGTGAGCAGTTCACCGTAGCAGTCCAATAATAACACATAATGCAGATTTTTTGCCATTGAAACACTCCTGTGATTTCCTGGATCATCCCTGTAAAGTAAAATCACTTTCCACACCGGGACTTTTTCCAGTATAGCATATTTATCCGGAAAAGTCAAGTTATTTTTTATATTTTTTTAAAATTTTTTTTAAAATTTTAAATTTTTCCCAAAACAACATTCTGCCCTTGACAGTATCTGTGATCTGTGCTATAATAAATTATCAAATCAGGATTTTTTAAATTATTTTGACGAAATCCGGAAAGCAGTGATGATCTATGCCAGAATTACTCGTTAATTCAGAAATGAATTCACAGGAAGACCCGGCAATCTATTTAGTTCTCTCCCAGACCGGCACAATCCTGTCCAGACTTCTGAAACACATCACAAAAACGGAATATAATCATGTTTCGATCAGCCTGGACAAGAAAATTGATCACATGTATTCTTTCGGTCGGCGCAATCCCTACAATCCCGTCTGGGGCGGTTTTATGCAGGAAAGTCCGTTTTTCGGGACAATGAAACGATTCCACAACACAACGGCTGTGATTCTCCGTGTGCCTGTTTCGGCGGTGCAGTACCAGAATCTGACGGAACTGCTGACAGCCATGTACACGGAAAAAGAAAAATATGCCTACAACATCCCTGGACTGCTCCTTGCGGCGCTGGGCATTGTCTATCACCATGAAAATCAATATTACTGCTCGGAATTCGTTCGGTATGCACTGACAAAATTCCAGATCATAGATCCGGGACAGTTCAAGCCGATCACCATTCCGGAGGACTTCCTGAAACTGGATTCTTATGAAATCATCTACATAGGTAATCTGCGAGAATACGCATTCCGGTATGCGTCCGAACAGGCAATTTTGGAATTATTGCAGGAAAAACCGATCTGCACAAGAATGTTTCTGAAACTGGAGCATAAATTTTTTGAGATGTTTAAATTATTTTATCAGAGGTGATCGGATGAAAAAGATTGTTTCGTATGCTACCGCAATTACAATGCTGTTTATTGGTCTCAATATTGGAACAGTAAATATTGATGATGTTGTTGCTTTTGAAAAATTTACAGATCATGAGCATACTTGGGCTGAAACAACAGAAACGATTCATCACGACGCTGAATACACTACTAAAACAACTTGGTATTATGGATTAGAATGGGTAAAGTCTCTTCCAAAAGGATCTATTCCAGAAGCTCCTAATAAGTTTCAATATAATTTTGGTAAATATGCTGAATCTTTTGGTACTTGGACAGATCAGTATGATATTATTTGTTGATATTATGGCGATCTTGAATGTGTTCCAGAAGAATATATTGCTGAATGGATTACAAAAGATAATTATGAAGATTACGGACTCACATATGAAGAATTTTGTAATCAGACTGATTCAATGAATCTTTTTGGATATAAGAATCCAGAATTTAATCCTAAATATGACGAGCTAATAGCAATTTATGATGATGCTATTAATGAAGCTCATGATGGCAAAAATGGTTTAATAGAATTAGGTCTTGCTAAAACTTATGCTACACAAGGAATATATAATTCAGATTATAGTGCTCCTTATTTTCCAGTGTCACAAGAAGAAATTTTTATTGATAAATATGATGAAATTGTAACTCATCATACTTGCACAATTTGCGGTGAGTCTTATGACACAACTAATGATACTACTGACTCTACATTTAAGGGCGATCTCAATAATGACGGTATATGCAATGTCCTTGATTTGATTCTGTTGCAGAAGTGGTTGCTCTGCATCCCTGACACACACCTCGAAAACTGGAAAGCCGCAGACCTCTATGAAGACGGCAGACTTGATATATTTGATTTCTGTTGCATGAAAAGACTGCTGCTTGAGAAACAATGATGTTGCATCAAAAAATAAAATGACTCATAAAAAACCGTCAGTGATGTAAATTTCTGACGGTTTTTGCTGTTATTTGCTAAATTTTGCTAGTTTTTTCCAGAATTTTTCAAAGAAAGCTGTAATAAAATAAAAAAATTTTTCTTTTTGTATATTTTTTGTGCGTTCTGCATAAATTTTTCCTGAATTTCAATCAAAATATTGTTATTTCAGGTATTGACGAGACAAGGCTTTATCATTTATACTATAGTTGAGTGTGATTTGAACGTGTGAATTCTGTATTTTTATCCTTAAATTTTTTAATCATTTCATTTTGGAGGTATTTTTTATGGATTTTGAAACGATTGCTGCCATTGTCGCAGACCAGTTCGGCATGGATGCCGATAAACTCACCGAAAAAACGGATATTCAGGAAGATCTCAACGCAACATCCATGGACGTTGTAGAGCTGATTGTCGCAATCGAAAGCACCACAGACATCCGGATTCCGGATGATGCCGTGGATAACATCCGCACCATCCGGGATATTGTCAATTATCTGATTGACCATGCAGACGAAGCGTGAAATTTGAATAAAAATTCCGTGAAATCATCATGAAAATCTGATAAAATTCGGAAATGGCAGGAATTTGCACTTGCATCTGCGCCAAAAATCTGTTATAATAGATTTAACATTAAAATTAAAATTCAGAAAGGAAAAAGTTTCATGAAAAAATTTGCCGTTTCCGCCGGAATTCTCTCTGCCTGCCTGCTGTGCAGTGCCGGAATTTCCGCAAAAGCCTACACGGCTGATGATGTTGCCCAGAAAGCCCGGGAAGCCGGATGGCCGGAATATCTGATCCAGTCCGGCTATAACGAATGGGCATCCGGTTCTTACACAGAAGACGATCTGGAGCAGGCTTACAACAGCGTAAAGAGCTATAATGAACAGAGCGAAGAAATGATCTGCAACGCATTCGGAATTGAACCACAGCCGAAGCCCGATCCTGTCCCGGATTCCAATCCGGATTCTGAACCAGATTCAGAAAATTCCAGTCAGCCGGATCATTCCGGCAATTCCGATACCTCTGGTAATCCGGGCAATTCAGACAATTCAGGGAATTCCAGCATTCCGGATCGGATTCCGTCCAGTGATTTTATTAATATGACACTGGATGAAAAAAAGGATTATGTCAACTCCCTGCCGGAAGATCAGAAAAGCGAATTTCTCAGCAGTCTAACCAAAGAGGAACGCAACAGCATTATCAAGCAGTTTCCGACAGAACAGAAAGTTGCACTCATGGAGACATACATTGACACAGCAAGCGCCATGGGCATGAATGTTGTTGTAGATTCTATGACAGATCAGAATATTTCCGTCACTGTCCGCAATGACGAGGGTGTCATTATTGATAAAGCCGGCGTAGGGATCGTGATTGATGAGACGGGAATTTCTCATACAAAACCATTGGTATTTGCAGGACTGGGCATTCTGACTGCCGCCGCAGGTTTTGTGCTGTTATACTGGTACAGCAGGAAAACAGAGAATTAATTTTAAATTTATTTTTAAAAATTTATCAGATTAATTGCGATTCCAGAGAGGAGAAACTTGAAAATTTTGAGAGAAAACAAAAAAAATTCTGTCTGGCTGTATGTTCTCACTGCTCTGTTTCTGCTGATTCTGTGCGTTGCTGTCAGCGTTGCTGTTTTGATTGTCCCCTATGAGAAATGCAAGACATATTTAAACATTGTCTTTATGGATCAGAGTATGAAAATTACACCGTCTGCCGGATTGGACGGACTTGTCATCAAAGAAAACGAAATCCCGACAGAGCCGATTCCGGTCAGCACAGAAAATCCTGAAAATTCTGGCACGGAACAGACTTATTATGATCAGGGCGAAATCGTCCGCCCGTCATTCGGCGAACAGTATGCAATCCTGAATTGTGAGGAGATTGCACTGTCCGTTCCTGTATACTGGGGATCAAGTCCGGAATTACTCGAACTTGGCGCTTGTCAGGCAAGCAGTTCCGTTGTACTCGGCGAAACCGGAAATGTTGTCATTGATGCGCATGTGAACACATTCTTTGCGGATTTATCTGAAATCCAGCCCGGTGCAACTGTCACACTGTTTACAACCTACGGAATCTTCACCTATCAAGTCACAGAACAAGTCCAATTTGAGAACACGAACAAGAAATATGTCCTGCCCACGGAAACAGACCGGCTGACGCTCTACACCTGTGAAGCACAGGTTCTGGGGACTTCTTCCAACAGAATCGGCGTTCTGTGCGATCTGGTCAGCAAGCAGTTTTACAATCCCCTACAGGACGGTGAATCCTCATGAAGAATATCAGATTATATCCTTTGAAAGTTCTGCTTGCCTTTGCATTTGTGTTCTGTCTGCTCGGAACAGAATTGTTATTATCCGTCAAGCGTATTGCACTGAATCCTGCGACGTTTGAGACCATCACAGAAACACAGCAACTAGATGAAAAAGCGTATACTACACTGGAAAATTATTTCAAATCCCGTGCCAACAGCACCGGCATCCCGGCAGAAGTCTTTCTGAATCCGATCACAAAAGAACAGCTCCGGCAGGGAACACTTGACAGCGTTTCAGATGCGCTTGCCTATCTGAAACATACTTCAGATTCTTATGAATTCCGGATGGATTTCACAGAACTGGAAACATCTATCACAGAATTTTTTGAAAATTATGCCGAAGAAAATCATTTTCAGAAAGATGAAATCTATCAGCAGAAAGTAACATCCACCATTGCAGAAGCCGAAAAGGAAATTTTATTCATTGCGGATACATTTAAATTCTCGACAATTCATGAGAGCGGCTGGCTGGAAAAAGCAAGATATTACATTCCTAC
>CAMWWG010000034.1 GCA_947177935.1 uncultured Ruminococcus sp.
CGTTGTATTTCAATGCTCTCACGGTTGCCACCAGAACAACACAAGATGGTTTTACACCGGCATAACGGCATTTGATATCAAAGAATTTTTCTGCACCGAGATCGGAACCAAATCCGGCTTCCGTCACGCAGTAATCTCCTAATTTCAGTGCTAACTTCGTCGCTCTCACAGAATTACAGCCATGTGCAATATTGGCAAATGGTCCGCCATGGATCAGAACGGGCGTGTGTTCCAGTGTCTGGACTAAATTCGGCTTGATTGCATCTTTCAGCAATGCCGTCATTGCACCCTGCGCACCCAGATCCTTCGCATAAACCGGATCGCCGTCCAGATTGTAAGCCACTAAAATATTCCCCAGTCTGTTTTTAAGGTCTTCCAGATCCGATGCCAGGCACAGAATTGCCATCACTTCGGACGCTACTGTAATCTGGAAACTATCCTCACGGGGAACGCCATTGAACGCGCCGCCCATGCCGATGACGATATTTCTCAGCGCTCTGTCATTCATATCCATACAGCGCTTGAACAGAATTCTCCTTGTGTCGATTCTCAGAGAATTTCCCTGCTGAATGTGATTGTCCAGGAGCGCACAGAGCAGATTGTTTGCGGCTGTCATCGCATGAATATCCCCTGTGAAATGCAGATTAATATCTTCCATGGGAACGACCTGGGAATAGCCGCCGCCGGCTGCACCTCCCTTGATGCCGAATACTGGTCCGAGAGACGGCTCACGAAGCGCAAGAACCGCTTTTTTTCCGATTTTCGCCATTGCCTGCCCTAATCCGACACTAACAGTCGTTTTGCCCTCACCTGCGGGGGTGGGATTAATTGCTGTGACTAAAATCAGTTTGCCGTCCGGCTGGTCAGCAACTCTCTGGAACAGAGATTCTGTCACTTTTGCCTTGTAATGTCCATACGGTTCAAGTTCCTGCTCCTGAATGCCTAATTCTTCTGCGATCTCTGTAATTTTTTTCATTTCTGCGCCCTGTGCGATTTCAATATCTGAAAGCATAGAAAAAACCTCCCTGAGTTTTTATTTCAAATGATTTAAAAAGCCCTTTCCTGACGGCGCAGGAAAAGGCTGTCAGCTTTAATGAATTATTTCAAAATTTATAATTTATTCTTCTGCATCTTTCATTTCCGTCAACAGCCTTTGTAATTCACTGTCAATCCGGGCATCTGACAGAATACCGGATTTGCCGGAATCCCCAGAAATATAAGAGCCTGCCATTTCTGCAAACGCCTCTGCCTCTGCCTCTTTCTGCATGATTTTCTGTTCCATCCGGTCAAGTTTCTCTGCTGCACCGGAAATCCCGGCATGACTGACAGACTGCGCCAGATGTTTCCTGGTTTCCGCCGCCTGTGATCTCACAGCGAGTACCGCCTGACGGCTCTTTGCCTCCTCCAGTTCTGCACGAAGTGTTTCCACCTGCGCCCGGATTGTTTCCGTCTGCTGTGAAATCGTCTTACAAGCCGCCCGACAGCGTTCGGCTTCCTCGTCGGCACTGACCTTCCGGGCAAGAGCTTTCCTGGCAAGGTCAACCTGATTCGACGCAAGGGATGCTTTTGCCTTTGTTTCCCAGTCTGCTGATTTCCGGACAGCATCCTGATACTGCTTTTCTGCAATCCGCTCACCGGCAACCGCCTCACCGAGCGCCCTGACAGCAATGTCCAGTTCTTTTTGCATGTCAAGAATGATCTGTCTGACCATTTTTTCTGGATTTTCTGCACGGTCAATCAAGTCATTGATGTTAGATTTAAAAATATCGCCTGCTCTGGAAAAAATACTCATGTCAACGCAACACCTCCGGGAATTGCTGCTGATTTGTGTTTATTTATTTAATTATCTAATATTATTTTATCATACGCATAAATATTCGCCCTGATTTTATCATAACACAAAACTACCCGGTTGTCAAGCGAATTTCTGATAATTCTAAGTCCTGCGATTGTATTTGCGGAAATTTTATGATTTTTGTAAGCAAAAATAATTGCAAAAAACATTCAAAAATATCTCTATACAAATCAATTTATTTATGATATAATATTTATAATATTTAAGAGAAACAGAACAAAATCCAGAAAGGAGAATCTTCCATGATTTTTATCACTGGAGATATTCACGGTGAATATGATATTCATAAGTTTTCAACCAGACGATTCCGGATGCAGAAACAGCTCACACGCTCGGATTACATGATGATCTGCGGTGATTTCGGTTTATTATGGAACGGCGCAAAGTCAGAACAATGGTGGCTGCGGTGGCTCGAAAAAAAGCCATGGACGACACTTTTCATTGACGGCAACCATGAAAATTTCGACATGCTCGAATCCTATCCCATTACAGAATGGAACGGTGCACAGGTACATCAAATCACAGAACATATTTATCATCTCTGCCGTGGAACTGTTTTTGAACTGGAGGGAAAACGTTTCTTTGCATTCGGCGGTGCAGAAAGTCATGATAAAATTTTCCGGAAAAAAGGAATCTCCGTCTGGGAACGGGAAATGCCGGATTACCAGGAAATGAAACGTGGACGAAAAGCGCTCGAATCCATTCATTGGAAGACGGATATTGTGCTCACGCATTCCCTGCCACAGCATATCCAGAGAGATTTATTCGGCTGGGACTGTTATCACCGGAATGAACTGACAGATTATTTTGATGAAATCGACGCAAAACTGGATTTTAAACTCTGGTTCTCCGGACATTATCACATGTCGATGCCATGTGATGACAAGCATTTTTTAGTCTATCATGATATTTTGTTACTGACAGAAGATGGCATGGAATGTGTCTATTCTCCGAATTACTAATTACTATAATGAATACTAAAAAAGCACACCGGATAGGCGTGCTTTTCGCATGAATGTGTTGATTTATTTTATTATGTGAGTTCAATTTCAACATCATGACATATAATCTCGATCGCTTTTCCTGGTTTCATAAACCCTTCACTAAAAAATGCTTTAAAATATTCGACTTCACTACTGGATACTTTAAGAGCAATTAATTCATCTTCCTCAAAATCCACATTCTGCGATTCAAGTTTAAAAAATACAATATGCTTAAATTTTTAAGAAAATTTCACAACAGCAGAATCATGTAGATCATATAATGTGCATAATTTTTCTAAATTCATTCTTAAATTTTTTAATCCCTCTTAAAAATATCTCTTGTATAAACTTTATCTGCAATATCATCCAGACGACTGTCATAACGGTTCGCAATTACCACATCACTGTGCAACTTGAACTTGTCCAGATCATTCACCACAAGACTCCCGAAAAACGTTTCTCCGTCCCGGAGTGTCGGCTCGTAAATAATCACTTGTGCGCCTTTTGCTTTCACACGTTTCATGACTCCCTGAATGGAACTTTGCCGGAAATTGTCAGAATTTGATTTCATTGTTAACCGGTATACGCCGACTGTGACCGGCTTTTCTTTGCTGCTGTCATAGATATTATTGTCTCCGTAACCGTAATAGCCGGCTTTCCGGAGCACCCTGTCTGCAATGAAATCTTTCCGGGTTCGGTTGGATTCCACAATGGCACGGATGAGATCTTCTGGAACATCGGCATAATTGGCAAGGAGCTGTTTGGTATCTTTTGGCAGACAGTATCCCCCATAACCGAAACTTGGATTATTGTAATGTGTACCGATTCTTGGATCCAGGCACACACCCTGAATGATCTGCTGTGTGTCAAGCCCTTTCATTTCGGCGTAAGTATCCAGTTCATTGAAATAAGAAACACGCAATGCAAGATACGTATTCGCAAATAATTTGACGGCTTCCGCCTCTGTGAATCCCATGAACAGCGTGTCAATTTCTTTTTTGACTGCGCCTTCCCGGAGCAATCCGGCGAACGTGTGCGCTGCATTCACCAGTCTTTCATCCTGCATATCTGTCCCGACAATAATCCGGCTTGGATATAAATTATCATAGAGCGCCTTGGATTCCCGCAGAAATTCCGGACTGAACAGAATATTTTCCGATCCGGTCTTTTCACGGATGAATTTTGTATAACCAACCGGGATTGTAGATTTAATTATCATAATTGCATTGGAACGATATTGCATCACAAGATCAATTACGGTCTCCACTGCACTTGTGTCAAAGAAATTTTTTCTGCTGTCATAATTTGTCGGCGCAGCAATGATAACAAAATCCGCATGGCTGTATGCCTGTTCTGCATCCAGCGTTGCTGTCAGATCCAAATCCTTTTCCGCAAGATACGTTTCAATATAGTCATCCTGAATCGGAGATTTCTTCTGATTGATCTGAGCAACTTTTTCAGGAATGACATCCACAGCGTAAACTTTGTGATGCTGTGCCAGCAGCACCGCTAAACTCAGTCCCACATAGCCCGTACCGGCTACGGCAATTGTATATTTTTTCTGCATAATAACCCCTCACATCTTTGGCAAAATTTATGGTAACCCGGATTTTATTATAATTTATATAGTTTATATTGTAACACAATCCAGATAATATTACAAGTCTTTTGTGAAAGAAAAAATCAGGAAAATTTACGGAAAATATGAGTAACTCTGTCCAGATTTCCTTTTTATCAGATTTCTGTTATATGCTATTACAAAAAGCAGGCATAATTCTTCCTGACAGATCATAATTTTTTATTAATATGAGATATTTTTGAAATTTTTGATTATGTAGGTGAGAATTTATGACAATCCATAAAAAAGAATTGCTTGCCAGAGTCGGTGCAGTGACTTCCGCCGTTGCCCTTGTCATTGCCGGGTCATGGTATACCGTCCGCCGCATGGAACAGTCTGCCAAACAGGTCAGTTCCGCCGCAAGCAACGGACAGGTGATTATCCTGGATGCCGGACATGGCGGCATGGACGGCGGATGCACATCTGCTGCCGGTGACGTGGAAAAGAATATCAATCTTGCCATTCTCCTGGACTTGCGTGACATGCTCCGGGCGTCCGGCTACAGTGTCCTGACAACCAGAGATACGGACAGATCCATTCATGACGACGGCGTTGAGGGCATTGCCAATCAGAAAAGTTCCGACATGGACAACAGACTGGAGCTGTTCAATTCCGTTCAGGATGCCATCTGTATTTCCATCCATCAGAATCAATTCACAGATCCGCAATACAGCGGCGCACAGATGTTCTATTCTGATGCGAATTCTAAAAATGCTGCCCTGGCGCAGATACTCCAGAATCAGTTTGTCAGCTATCTACAGCCGGACAATCAGCGTGAAACCAAGCTTTGCGGCAAGGAATTGTTCCTTTGCTATTACAGCAAAAATCCTACTGTCATGGCAGAATGCGGATTTTTGTCCAATCCCGAAGAAGCCGCATTACTTATCACAGAAGATTATCAGCAGAAAGTCGCCTTTACGATTTATTCTGCTTTAATTCAGTATTGTGCAGAAGCAGGGATATGAAAGCTATTGACAGCTGCAACAAAATATGATACAATCATAATATAATAAAATATAAAATTCACAATCAGACAGCAATCGTCTAAATCTATTACAAGGAAAAAACATGAATATCAAACATCAGACAGGCATCTTCCCTGGAATTTTCATAATATTCCTGCTGTTTCTGTTATTTGCCGGGACAGCATGTGCTGCTCCGGCAGATCCGGAAATTTTCCCAGAAACGGAATGTATCACAGAGTCCGGAGAATCTACAGAATCTATAGAACAGGGTTCGTCTGAAATTTCCGAGGAACTTTTTACAGAACATTCTGCAAAACATCCGAAAAGTTCTGAAACAATTCTGGAAAATTCCGGGATTTCTGATATCATAGAAATTCCGGAAAGCGTTCTTCTGGAAGATGTCCCCTATTATTCTCAGGAAGATATCCTCCCTACCGGGTGCGAAATTATCAGTGCGAAAATGCTCCTGGAATATTATTCCCAACAAGAAACAGAACTAGAAGAAATGCTCTCCGTGATTTCCTGCCAGTCCTTCCATACAGAACATGGCAGACTCTATGCGCCGCACCCCGAAGACGCTTTTATCGGCAATCCTTACAGCGAATCCGGCTATGGATGCTTTGCGCCCGTCATTGTCCGGATGCTCAATCATCTTCTTCCACAACAGTACCGGGCTGTGGATACCTCCGGAACGGATTTGCAGGAGCTTGCACAAACTTATCTTCCACAAGGGATGCCAGTTCTGGTTTGGGCGACCATTGGCATGTGGAATCCGTCACCAACTTCCACCTGGTATCTGTATAATTCCAGAGGCTATGCAACGGATCACCAATTCCAGTGGCTCTCCAATGAACACTGTATGGTGCTGGTCGGCTATGATACAGAATATTATTATTTTCAGGATCCCTACAAAAGCAATGGCATGATGAAATTCCGGAAAGATATTTCCGGGAAACGCTACGAAGAAATCGGCAGTTACAGTGTAGTTGTATTTGAAAAATAACCAAATAAATTTAATAATTAAAAATTTTTAAAATTTGAAATAATGGAAAGAAAGAAGTTCGGTATTTTGGCAAAAAAAAACAACTCCCCCAAAATTCAATTCGTCTGCTCAGAATGCGGGTGGACAAGCTCCAAATGGAATGGCTGCTGTCAGAACTGCGGTGAATGGAATACACTCCAGGAAATCGCCCCTATCCTTCATAATTCTATAAATTCGGAGTCTCTCACTGATTTTTCCGGGAGGATATGTGCGATTTCCCAGATCGACACTCAAAGTGAAATCCGTTATAGTACAGGTTCCGGCGAACTCGACAGAGTGCTCGGCGGCGGTCTCGTCAAAGGCTCCATTGTTCTGCTCGGCGGTGAGCCAGGTATCGGAAAAAGTACACTTCTACTGCAAATTTGTCAGTTCCTCGGCGAAAATCACAGAATTTTATATATCTCCGGCGAAGAATCCGGCAGACAGATCCGGCTTCGTGCGGAACGCCTGCACGTTATGTCGGAAAATTTACTGATCCTGATTGAAAATAATGCCCAGATCGTCTGTGACGCCATTCACGCCGAAAAACCGGATGTCGTCATCATTGATTCTATCCAGACAATGCAGATTACAGACATTTCTTCCACGCCCGGCAGTCTCACGCAAGTCCGGGAATGCACCAATTTATTCATGCACACAGCGAAATTCCTTGAAATTCCAATGTTCATTGTAGGACATGTCAATAAAGACGGTGCAATTGCAGGACCAAAAGTCATGGAACATATTGTAGATACTGTCCTGTTCTTCGAGGGAGAACGCCACATGAGCTATAGAATTCTCCGGGCAGTCAAGAACCGTTTCGGCTCTACCAACGAAATCGGCGTATTTGACATGCAGGAAAACGGCTTGCAGGAAGTCGAAAATCCCTCGCAAATGCTCCTGTCTGGTCGTCCCGTCGGCGTTTCCGGGACTTGCATTGCCTGTGTCATGGAAGGCTCAAGACCCATCCTGGCAGAAGTGCAGACACTTGTTTCCAAAAGCAGTTACGCATCCGCCAAACGAACTGCAACCGGCTTTGATTATAACCGGATGTCCCTGTTATTAGCCGTTCTTGAAAAACGTTTCGGACTGAACTATGCAACACTTGATGTATATTTAAATATCGTCGGCGGTTTCAAACTGGACGAACCTGCCGGAGATCTTCCCGTTGCGCTTGCATTATACTCCAGCATCACAGATAAAATCATCCCGGATTCTTTAATTGCGATCGGCGAAGTCGGACTTGCCGGAGAAGTCCGCAGTGTATCGCATATCCTGCAACGTGTTGAGGAGGCAAGCCGGATGGGATTTGCAATCTGCATCATCCCCAAGCAATCCCTTTCAGCAATCCCGAAAATCCCAGGAATCCGGATTTTCGGCGTGGACAGTCTCCGCCAGGCGTTTACTGTCCTTGCCAGACTCGAATCTGAACAGCAGAATCCCCCGAAATAACGCAAATTATTTTATTTCCGGATATATCATTTCTTCCAGTCCCATAGAGCCTCTTCGTAATTTTTAAAATAACGATGCAAAAATTCATCCCCGTTGTCCCACGCTCTTTTAAAACTCTTTTTGCTGGAATACTCATAAATCCAATAATCGCAAATATTCCAGCTGCAATAAATTTTCCGATAACCGCCCTTACCGCCTGGAATGCCCTTACTTCTTCGCACAGCACGATTTGCGAATGTCTTCGGCTTCCATCTGTCTTTTGTTGTACGGGAACAACGATTACGGAAACGATCTTTTACTACAGGAAATTTCTTATAACTGCGACTCATAATTATCTTACTCTCTTATTACCTGATATTGCAAAAAATCGCTGAATATTATAATATTCAGCGATCTCCTTTTTATTATGGGTCATCGGGGACTCGAACCCAGGACCATCCGGTTATGAGCCGGAAGCTCTAACCAACTGAGCTAATGACCCAATATCTTAATCTTAATAATACACAATACAATAAAAGAGCGGAAATCCGCTCTTTTATTATCACTGTGCCGGCACTTATCTGAATTTCCAGGTCGTCGCCAACCAAGTATTTTCG
>CAMWWG010000035.1 GCA_947177935.1 uncultured Ruminococcus sp.
ACAACAACACCGCCTGAGACAACAACAACTACAACTACTACAACTACAACTACAACTACTACAACCACAACTACTACAACAACGACAACAACGACATCTACAACAACGACATCCACAACGACAACAACATCTACAAGCCCGGCAACAACGACGACAACAACATCTACAAGTCCGACAATGGATACAACGACGTCCTCTACAACGTCTACAACTCCGACAGACACAACGACATCTTCCACAACAACATCTACTACAACAACTACAGCTAAGCAGGGTAACAATGGTACCAATGCAACCAATAGAAACAACACTTCAACAACCAAGAGCACAACAGCGTCTACAACTGTTACATCTTCTCCGAAGACCGGTGTTGCTGACATTCTGCCGATTGCAGGTATCGCAGCAGCCGTTGCAGTTCTTGGCGGCGTAGCAGTTGTTTCCAAGAAGAAGAATGATGACTAATTCTTGATTCTGAATTTTGAATTTCAAATCAAAAACAGTTCCCTGTTCGCAGGGGACTGTTTTTATAATTATTAATAATATATGCCGGATGATTTTAAATTCCGGATCACAGAAAAATCCGGCTGAAAGAATAATCTCTCAGCCGGATGTTATTTTTAATTATTCCTGATTTTTCTGGTGCATATAATACGCAAGCGTCATCAGACTGTCTCCTAAATGGACGTTTTCCACAATAATGTCCGGATTGCTGATTTTCAGATCAGAATGACTGAAATTCCAGAATCCTGTAATTCCCAGACGGATGAGTTCCTCAGTCAGTTCCGGTGCGCCGTCTTTCGGAATGCAAAGCACCGCAATTTCCGGATGGTGCATCCGGCAGAAATTCTCCAGGGATTCCATTGGCATAATGGGCAGTCCAGCAGTTGAAGTCCCTTGGATCAGAGGATTTTTGTCGAACAGACCAATTAATTCACAGCCACGTTTTTCAAAATCCATGTGGGATGCGATTGTCTTTCCAAGGTTTCCTGTTCCGATCAGGATAACGCCGGTCTGTCGGTTTACGCCAAGAATATCGCCGATAATCCGACGGAGATCCCCGACATGATAGCCGTAGCCCTGTTGACCGAAACCGCCGAAATAATGAAAATCCTGCCGGATCTGGGAAGCGGAAACGTTCATTCTCTGGGCAAGTTCCCTGGAAGAGATTCTCTGAATGCCCTCCCGTTCAATTTCCTCTAAAAATCTGTAATATCTGGGCAGACGCCGGATGACAGGCGTGGAAATGGGCTGTTTTTCTGATTTTTCTATCATAGACATAAATTTAATTTAATTTTCAAGACTGCATCAGCACAGAAAGTCTGGTGTTGATTTCTTCCAGAAATTCTCTGGAATTCACCTTGCGCTTGTTCTCCAGACTGGACAGCAGATATAAATCTCCTGTCATAACGCCGTCTTCAATTGTCTGGATGGTTGCCTTTTCGAGCATATCCGCATAGTGCATCAGTTCCGGAATCTGGTCAAGTTCGCCACGTTTCCGGAGCGCACCGCTCCAGGCGAAAATCGTCGCTACGGAATTGGTAGACGTTTCCTCGCCCTTGAGATGTTTATAATAATGTCTCTGCACTGTGCCGTGTGCGGCTTCGTATTCATAGACACCGGTCGGAGATACCAGAACAGAAGTCATCATGGCAAGAGACCCGTAAGCCGTGGAGACCATGTCAGACATGACATCGCCATCATAATTCTTGCAAGCCCAGATATAGCCGCCGTTGGAACGGATCACTCTTGCAACAGCGTCATCAATCAGGGTGTAGAAATATTCAATGTTAGCAGCTGCAAATTTTTCTTTGTATTCATTCTCGAAGATCTCAGCAAAAATATCCTTGAATCTGTGATCGTATTTCTTGGAAATCGTGTCTTTTGTTGCAAACCAGAGATCCTGTTTCAGATCCAGTGCATAATTGAAACAAGCTCTTGCAAAGCCGGCAATGCTGTCATCCCGGTTGTGCAGTCCCTGGATAATGCCATCACCCTCTGTGAATTCATGAATCAGCTGACGGGTTTCATTGCCATCCTTGTCCGTGTAAACTAATTCAGCCTTGCCGCCTGCGGAAACCTGCATTTCTGTATTTTTGTAAACATCGCCGTAAGCATGACGGGCAATCGTGATCGGCTTTGTCCAGGTAGGAATATATGGTGTAATGCCTTTTACCAGGATTGGAGTCCGGAACACAGTGCCATCCAGAATTGCCCGGATTGTGCCGTTGGGGGATTTCCACATCTCGGAGAGATGATATTCCGGCATTCTTGCGGCATTGGGCGTAATGGTTGCGCATTTGACAGCAACGCCGTATTTTTTCGTTGCCTCTGCGCTGTCGAATGTCACTTGATCCTTGGTTTCTTCACGGTGATTCAGACCCAGATCATAATATTCTGTATTTAATTCTACATACGGCAGAATTAAAATATCCTTGATCCACTGCCAGAGGATTCTGGTCATTTCGTCGCCGTCCATCTCCACAAGGGGAGTTGTCATTTTGATTTTGTCCATGGGAAATTCTCCTTTTCTGATAATATCATATGATATTATTCTTATTATTTTTTAAAATATTTTTAAAAAATATTTTTAAATATGTAAATAATGATCCGCTGCCGGGTCAGCAAAAATAACTTTCATCTGATCCGGGATGTACTTGTTAATTGCCTGTTCAAACATCGGATAGACGACTTCCCGGCGATTCCCAAACATACCGCATCCGAATGCTCCCAGAATCAGAATATTCGGTTCATGATCCGCCGCAAGCATGATAATATTTTCTATCCGATTCTGCATGATGGCATTTAATTTTTTTCCGGAAAAGAAAAATCTTGCAAAATTCCGGTTCACCGCCGGACATGTGATAAAATCACACATCCGGGGAGAATCCAGAAAATTCCCGGCATGATCCCGGATGATCGGGACATGTTCGGAATAGATCGCATAATTTGTATAATCCGGCAGGATATGCGCACGGTTGTGCTGATAATATTGTTTCACTGTCCGGATTGTGTAGTATAAAAAACTTGAACAACAAAGGGATTCTTCCTGTGCAGTTCCTCCCAGAATGTAAGCGCCGCCTGGAAACATGGCGTTTGCAAAATTCAAGGCGAGGATTTTCTGTTCTTCTGGCTGTGCCAGAATGGCAGAAACAGTATCTGATTTCAGAATGTGATCTTGCAGGATAAATTTTTCTTTTCGCTGAATGGGATCAGAATAGCCGCCATCGAATAATTCTGAGTGCATTTGCAGATTCTGATTTTTAGATTCCTGAAATAATTTATCATTCTGGAATTTAATTTTCAGAGGATTCATAAAATTTAATAAAAATTTTTATTTTAAATTTTCACGGGTGTAATCCAGCAGTCCGCCTGCAAGCATGATGTCTTTCGTTCTGCCTGTCATTTCGCACAGAACCGGGATTTCCTTGCCGGTCGTCTTGTTCAGAATTGTGAATTTTGTTTCACCGTTCTGGATTTTCGCACGGATGTCCGTCAGTTCCAGCACATCGCCCTGTGAAATCGTGTCATAATCGGATTCATTGACGAATGTTAATGGCAAAATACCGGCGTTCACCAGATTTGCACGGTGAATTCTTGCAAAGGATTTCACAAGCACGGCTTTGATTCCCAGATATAACGGCGCAAGTGCAGCATGTTCTCTGGAAGAACCCTGTCCATAGTTAGAACCGCCCACGATGATGCTCTTGCCGAGTTCCTTTGCTCTTGTCGGGAATGTTTCATCACAGACTGTGAAACAATGCTGAGAAATTGCAGGAATGTTGGATCTTAATGGGAGAATCTTCGCACCGGCAGGCATAATATGATCCGTTGTGATATTATCCTCAACTTTGAGAGATACCGGCGCTGTGATGGATTCTTCCAGGGGCGCAGTTTCCGGATAGGGTTTAATATTCGGACCTCTCAGAATCTCTACGCTGTCGGCTTCTTCCTCGGATGCCGGAAGTGCAATCATATTATCATGAACTGTGAATTTTTCCGGAAGAACGAATTCCGGCATGTCGCCGATTTCTCTGGGGTCTGTCAGATAGCCCGTCACGGCGGAGATTGCGGCAAGTTCCGGAGATACCAGATAAATTTGTCCGTCCTTTGTTCCGGAACGTCCCAGGAAGTTCCGGTTGAATGTTCTCAGAGAAATTCCAGCGGAATTCGGGGATTGTCCCATGCCGATGCAAGGACCGCAGGCGCTTTCCAGGATTCTTGCGCCGGCATCAATCATAATGGATAATAATCCCATGTCTGCCATCATATTCAGAACCTGCTTAGAGCCGGGGGCAATTGCGAGAGACACATCCGGATGCACGGTCTTGCCTTTGAGGATATGTGCCACTTTCATCATGTCCAACAAAGAAGAATTGGTGCAGGAACCAATGCAGACCTGGTCAATTTTCAGTTTGCCGATTTCTGCAACGCTCTTGACATTATCCGGAGAATGCGGACATGCGGCAAGCGGTACAAGTTCGGAAAGATTGATTTCGACAATTTCATCATAGACAGCATCATCATCCGCTTTCTGTTCCGTCCAGACTTCGCCTCTGCCCTGTGCTTCCAGGAATTGTTTTGTAATTTCGTCAGATGGGAAAATAGAAGTCGTCGCACCGAGTTCAGCGCCCATGTTCGTAATTGTCGCACGTTCCGGCACGGAAAGCGTCTTTACGCCCTCACCGCAGTATTCAATGACTTTGCCGACACCGCCCTTAACGGATAATCTTTTCAGGACTTCCAGGATGACATCCTTCGCCGCAACCCATGGAGACAGCTTGCCTGTCAGATTCACTTTTACGATTTTGGGATATGTAATATAATAGGCACCGCCGCCCATGGCAACAGCAACATCCAGACCGCCTGCGCCGATCGCAATCATGCCAATACCGCCGCCGGTTGGTGTATGACTGTCAGAACCGATCAGCGTTTTTCCCGGAATACCAAAACGCTCCAGGTGAACCTGATGGCAGATCCCGTTGCCGGGTCTGGAGAAGTAAATGCCATGCTTTTTGGCAACAGAGCCGATAAAGCGATGATCATCTGCATTCTCAAAGCCGTTCTGGAGCGTATTGTGATCGATATAAGCAACACTGCGTTCCGTACGAACACGTGGCACGCCCATTGCCTCGAATTCCAGATATGCCATAGTTCCGGTAGCATCCTGCGTTAATGTCTGATCGATCCGGATACCGATCTCCTGCCCTTTGACGAATTCTCCGTCAACGACATGTGCTTTCAAAATTTTTTCTGTGAGTGTCAAACCCATGTTAATCCATCCTTTCTGGAAAATTTCTAATCTAATTATATACCAAAAAGCAGAATTTGTCAACCATCTGAGAAATAAAACTTGTTTTTCAAAAAAAACACCTGTATCATGGCATTCCGCTATGATACAGGCATAATATATTTTTTCTCGTTTACCAGATAATTATTAATTATTTTTTCTGCATAACTGCAATATCACAGCTTAATACGATTTCCGTCCGGATTCCGGTGCTTGTCCGGCTTGTAACGCCGGGAGCTGATCTGAACTGTACGGATTGCAGAATGAATTTTTGCAGTCAGGAAAAATTATTTTAAATTACTTGTTATTGATTGCAGCCTGTGCAGCAGCCAGTCTTGCGATCGGTACACGGAACGGTGAGCAGGATACATAGCTCAGACCGATCTTGTGGCAGAATTCCACGGATGTCGGGTCGCCGCCGTGTTCGCCGCAGATACCCAGATGCATTTCCGGACGAACTTCCTTGCCCATCTTCACTGCCATTTCCATCAGCTTGCCCACACCGGTCTGGTCGAGCTTTGCAAACGGATCGTTCTCGAAGATCTTCTTTTCATAGTAATCTTTCAGGAATTTGCCTGCGTCATCACGAGAGAAGCCGTAGGTCATCTGTGTCAGGTCATTTGTACCGAAGCAGAAGAATTCAGCCTCTTTTGCGATTTCGTCAGCTGTCAGAGCAGCTCTCGGGATCTCGATCATTGTGCCAACTTCATACTTGAGCTCTGCGCCTGCTGCTGCGATTTCAGCATCTGCTGTCTCAACAACGGCTTTCTTGACGAACTTCAGCTCCTTGATTTCGCCTACCAGCGGAATCATGATTTCCGGAACAACATTCCAGTCCGGATGTGCTTTCTGCACGTTGATTGCTGCACGGATGACAGCTCTTGTCTGCATCTTTGCAATTTCAGGGTATGTCACAGCCAGACGGCAGCCACGGTGACCCATCATCGGATTGAATTCATGCAGAGATGCGATAATTGCCTTGATGGTTTCCACAGATTTGCCCTGTGCGTCAGCCAGTTTCTGAATGTCTTCTTCTTCTGTCGGAACGAATTCATGCAGAGGCGGATCGAGGAAACGGATTGTAACAGGATTGCCTTCGAGTGCCTCATAGAGTGCCTCAAAGTCTGCCTGCTGCATCGGGAGAATCTTTTCGAGTGCTACTTCACGCTCTTCTACGGTATCAGCGCAGATCATTTCACGGAATGCAGCAATTCTGGATTCTTCAAAGAACATATGCTCTGTACGGCAGAGACCGATGCCCTCTGCGCCGAGTTCTCTTGCTTTCTTAGCGTCAGCAGGTGTGTCAGCGTTTGTGCGGACTTTCAGAACTCTGTATTTGTCAGCCCAGTTCATGATTCTCTCAAATTCGCCAGCAATCTGTGCATCTACTGTCGGGATGATACCGTCATAGATGTTACCAGTTGTGCCGTCGATAGAGATTGCGTCACCCTCATGGAATGTCTTGCCTGCAAGTGTGAACTGTTTGTTTTCTTCATCCATCTTGATGTCGCCGCAGCCGGAAACGCAGCATGTACCCATACCACGGGCAACAACGGCAGCGTGAGATGTCATACCGCCACGAACGGTCAGGATGCCCTGTGCGGACTTCATGCCTGTAATATCTTCAGGGGATGTCTCGAGACGAACCAGAACAACTTTCTCGCCTTTTTCTGCCCATTCTACAGCGTCATCCGCAGTGAATACGATTTTGCCGCAAGCTGCGCCGGGAGATGCGCCAAGACCTTTGCCGATTGCCTGTGCTTTTTTGAGTTCTGCTGTGTCAAACTGCGGATGGAGCAGTGTATCAAGATTTCTCGGGTCGATCATAGCCACTGCTTCTTCTTCGGATCTCATACCTTCGTCAACGAGATCGCAAGCAATCTTGAGTGCAGCCTGAGCAGTTCTCTTACCATTTCTGGTCTGGAGCATGAAGAGTTCGCCGTGTTCTACCGTGAATTCCATGTCCTGCATGTCTCTGTAGTGATTTTCCAGTGTCTGACAAACGTTCTGGAATTTTTCAAATGCAGCCGGGAACTTTTCAGCCATCTGTGCAATCGGCATCGGCGTACGAACACCGGCAACAACGTCTTCACCCTGTGCATTGGTCAGGAATTCGCCCATCAGCTTCTTTTCGCCGGTTGCAGGGTCACGTGTGAACGCTACACCAGTACCGCAGTCGTCGCCCATGTTACCGAATGCCATTGCCTGTACGTTGACAGCAGTACCCCAGGAGAACGGAATATCATTGTCACGACGGTAAACATTTGCTCTGGGGTTGTCCCAGCTGCGGAATACAGCTTTGATTGCGCCCATGAGCTGTTCTTTCGGATCAGCCGGGAAGTCTTCGCCGATTTTTTCCTTGTATTCAGCCTTGAACTGACCAGCCAGTTCCTTGAGGTCGTCCGCAGTGAGTTCTACGTCCTGTGTAACGCCCTTCTTTTCTTTCATTTCGTCGATGAGCTGTTCAAAATATTTCTTGCCGACTTCCATAACGACATCAGAATACATCTGGATGAATCTTCTGTAGCAGTCCCAAGCCCATCTGGGATTGTTGGACTTTTCAGCCATGTAGTTGACAACGTCTTCATTCAGACCGAGGTTCAGGATGGTATCCATCATGCCAGGCATGGAAGCTCTTGCACCGGAACGAACGGAAACGAGGAGCGGATTTTCCTTGTCGCCGAATTTTTTACCGATTCTTTCTTCCATCTTGACAATGTTTTCTTCGATTTCAGCCATGATTTCGTCGCTGATACCGCCGTCCTCATAATACTGTGTGCAAGCCTCCGTAGTAATTGTAAAGCCCTGGGGAACAGGGATACCGAGATTTGTCATCTCTGCCAGGTTTGCACCCTTGCCGCCGAGGAGTTCCCGCATGTCAGCGTTGCCCTCAGTGAACTGATAAACATATTTCTTGCTCATTGGTCTTACCTCCGAAAATAGATTTTTTCCGTACAGGAATGCCGGATTTAGAAAAATTCGGGAAAAATTTTTAAGAGAAAAATAATTCCTGCCGGAACGTATTTTTATTATAACATATTCTGCAAAAAAAATCCATAATTTTTTGGTAGAAATTTCAAGTGAATTTTACAGCATATTTCACAAAAATTATGAACAAACTAAAAATTCTGTCAAAAACAGAAAAATAAATTTTATTTTTTAAATAAATTATAAATAAATTATA
>CAMWWG010000036.1 GCA_947177935.1 uncultured Ruminococcus sp.
CTTAAAATACACACACATGCAATCCTCTAAACACATTATTTAAAATTCATAATGATAACAGGAGGTTTTTGATGATGAAGCTGTTTAAAAGACTGCTCGCTGGTGTGTCCGCTCTGGCACTCTGTGCCGGCATGACCGTTTCCGGTTTTGCAGGCATTCCGGCTTGTGCAGTAGATGACAACAATGATGACTGGATTCATGCCGTCGGAAGCAGATTATATGACAAGGACGGCAATGAAGTCTGGATTACCGGTGCGAACTGGTTCGGATTCAACTGCGGGGAAAGATTCCCCCATGGTTTGTGGAGTGCGGATGTGGATGCCATGATTTCTACGATTGCTGATCATGGGATTAACTGCCTGCGACTTCCCATTGCGACGGAACTTCTCATGGACTGGATGAACGGCGTGGATGACAGTGAGAAAGTTGCCGGCGGGATTAATCCGAAAAATACGCCGGATTACTCCTTTAATCCGGAACTTTGCCGTCCGGATGGTTCTGGTATGGGCAGCCTGGAAGTATTTGAAGTGATTATGGCAAAATGCAAGAAATACGGCGTGAAAGTCCTGGTTGATGTACACAGTCCGGCACTGCATAATTCCGGACATAATTATAATGTCTGGTATTATAATTCCAAAGCCGGTGACTGTGACAATATGGCAGTGACAGAAGACGGCACACAGGTCACAACGGAGATGTGGCAGGATTCGCTTGTTTGGCTTGCAGATCGTTACAAGAATGATGATACTCTGATTGCTTATGATTTAAAAAATGAACCCCATGGAAAAGGACAGGAAGGCACGGCTGCTGCCAAATGGGACGGCTCTACGGATGAAAATAACTGGGCGTATGCTTCCACACAGTGTGCGCTTGCCATGCTCGAAAAAAATCCGAATGCCTTGATTTTAATTGAGGGTGTGGAACAGTACCCGAAAGAGGGACATACCTGGGGTGAACCGGATTCCCTGACAAATCCGCCGTACTATCCGGGCTGGTGGGGCGGTCAGTTCCGTGGCGTAAGAGAGTATCCCATTGACCTGGGTAAATATCAAAGTCAGCTTGTGTATTCTCCGCATGATTATGGTCCGGGTGTTTATAATCAGACATGGTTTCAGAAAGATTTCACCACGCAATCGCTCCTGGATGATTACTGGTACGATACATGGGCATTTATCAATGCCGAAGACATTGCACCGCTGTTAATCGGTGAGTGGGGCGGTTTCATGGATGGTGCAGAAAATCAGAAATGGATGACACTGCTCCGGGATTACATGATTGACAATCATATCAATCATACATTCTGGTGTATCAATCCCAATTCCGGCGATACCGGCGGTTTACTGGGTTATGACTGGGCAACATGGGATGATGAAAAGTATGCGTTGTTTGAGCCGTCCCTGTGGCAGACTTCCGAGACCGGCAAGTATATCAGTCTTGACCATGAACATAAATTAGGCAGTTCCGGTCTGACTACGGCAGAATATTACAAATCCTATGCGGATTCCGAGGGGAGCAATCTGGATGCAGGCGGAAAGACAGATCCCATCCCGACAGAGTCCAATCCTCCGGAAGAAACGACAGAATCAAAACCAGAGCCGTCAACGTCTGATGTTCCGGATACGTCCGATGATTCCACAGAGCCGGGGAATACAGAAATTCTCTGGGGCGATGCCAATGTTGATGGTTCTGTTGACATCAGTGATGTCGTCCTGATGAACCGTGTTTATGTCGGAATTGATGAGATTACAGACAAGGGACTGACAAATGCTGACGTTGACCAGAGCGGAAAAATTGAATTATCCGATTCCATGAATATCCTGAAACTTCTGGTGCATTTACTGAGTGAATCTGACTTCCCGATCAGTCAATAATTTATTTTAAAATCAGAATAAAGTCCGGTGTTTTTGATATTCAAATACCGGACTTTTAAAATTTCTTGACAGAATCTTAAAATAGTATTATAGTAAAGGGAGAAATTCAATGAAATCTAGTTTACAAAAAATGATTCCCGGTGCTGTTTGTATCATGAAATCTGCTTTATATAAGCAGATTTTCGGCGCTGTTTGTATGGGGGTTGTTGTTTCGGTTGCAGTCATTTATTGTGGGGGTATGATTAAAATGGCATTGGATCTTGAAAATCCCATTACTGCAACAGTGGAAAATGGTCTGGATTATCAGGTTTGTGAAGATCACGTGAAAATTACCGATTGTGATGAATCGGCAGAGGGAAAACTGGTAATTCCTGAAACAATTGAGGGGCTACCTGTTACAAGTATTGAAGGATTTGCATTTTCCGACTGTTCTTCTTTAACATGTATCACAATCCCGGATGGTGTCGCACAGATTGGAATGTATGCATTTTCCGGTTGCTGTTCCTTGACGGCAATTCATGTTGATTCTGAAAATCAGTATTATATGGATATGGATGATGTATTATTTTCAAAAGATCAAAAGACACTATTGCAATATCCAATTGGAAAATCGGATCCATCCTATTCTATTCCAGACGGTGTTACAAGTATTGAAGATTTTGCATTTTCTAACTGTTCTTCTTTGACATCTGTCATAATTCCGGACAGCGTCACGAGTATCGGGCGTGATGCATTTTATAACTGTCTTTTCCTGACACCTGTCGCAATCCCTGATAGTATGATAAATAATTAATGACATTTTTTTATCTGCTTTTCTGGTTCAGACAATAAACTTAATAAAATTAAGAGATTTTAATGAAAAACTTAATTTTATTAATTATCTGCCTGAATTGATTGACAAATCATCAGAAAAGTTGTAAAATAAGATTGCAGGAAAGAGCCTGTAGTTAATTTTATTAATTGTTTAATTATGAAATTTGATTTGAATACAAAAAGCAACGACGCTTGAAACTGTGTCCGGTTTTTCCGGGTACGGTCTGGGTGTCGTTTTTTGCGGTTCACAGAGAAAATTTTTTTAAATTCTATGAAAGGAAATGTTGTCTGATAAAATGAATTCAGATAACCAGATGGTGATTTATGATGGATAATTTCAGAACCATGCAGACCTATCCGCAACAAGGCTTGTATCATCCGCAGTTTGAACATGATGCCTGCGGTATTGGTGCTGTTGTCAACATTCAGGGCATTCCGTCCAGACGTGTTGTGGAGGATGCGCTGCATATTGTGGAAAATCTGGAACACCGTGCCGGCAAGGACGCAGAGGGCAAGACCGGCGACGGTGTGGGAATTTTATTGCAGATTTGTCATCCGTTTTTCTCCGAAATTATGGCACAGCAGGGCATTGACCTTGGTGAAGAAAGAGATTATGGCATTGGCATGTTTTTCTTTCCGCAGGATGAACTCAAACGCCGTCAGGCGAAGAAATTATTTGAGATCATCACCCAGAAAGAAGGTATGGAATTCCTTGGATGGCGTGAAGTCCCGATTGTACCGGACGTTCTGGGCGAAATGGCGCTTAACAGTATGCCAAGCATCTGGCAGGGTTTTGTGAAACGTCCGGAACACTGCGAAAAAGGGCTTGCTTTTGATAGAATGCTGTACATTGCAAGACGTGTATTTGAACAGAGCAACGAGAATACTTATGTGGTTTCTCTCTCCAGCCGGACAATTGTGTACAAAGGCATGTTCTTAGTGACAGAGTTAAGAGAGTTCTTCCCGGATTTACAGAATGAAGCCTATCAGTCTGCAATTGCAACGGTACATTCCCGGTTCAGTACGAATACAACGCCGAGCTGGCAGAAAGCGCACCCAAACCGGTTTATTGTCCATAACGGCGAAATTAATACAATTACAGGCAATGCCGACAAGATGCTTGCCCGTGAAGAATCCATTGACTGTGAGATTCTGAGAGACCAGATGCACAAGCTCCTGCCGATTGTGGATGTGAACGGTTCAGACTCCGCAAGATTGGATAATGCACTGGAATTCATGGTAATGTCCGGAATGCCTCTGCCGTTGGCTGTCATGATTCTGATTCCTGAACCCTGGAAAAATAACAGGACGATGAACCGGGACAAGAAGGATTTTTATCAGTATTATGCAACCATGATGGAACCCTGGGACGGTCCTGCGTCAATTCTGTTCTCTGACGGCGATGTGATGGGTGCTGTCCTGGACAGAAACGGACTCCGTCCGTCAAGATATTATATCACAGATGACGGATTTCTGATTTTGTCTTCTGAAGTCGGGACACTGGATCTGCCGGCGGAACATATCCTGCATAAAGACAGATTACGTCCGGGCAAGATGTTATTAGTGGATACAAAGCAAGGCAGAGTGATTGACGATGATGAATTAAAAAATCATTATGCCTGCCGTCAGCCTTATGGTGAATGGCTTGACAGCAATCTGGTCAAACTCCGTCAACTGCATATTCCCAATCGAAATATTGAGCATTTCAGTAATGAGAAATTAAGCCGGATGCAGAAAGCGTTCGGATATACCTACGAGGAAATCCGGGGATCTATTCTGCCGATGGCACAGGAAGGCAGTGAGCCGATTGCATCTATGGGTGCGGATAATCCTCTGCCGTCACTCTCGAACATGAATCCGCCGTTGTTTGACTATTTCCGGCAATTATTCGCACAGGTTACCAATCCGCCGTTTGATGCGATCCGGGAGGAAGTTGTCACGGATACCAGCATGTATATCGGTTCAGACGGTAATTTACTCGAAGAAAAAGCACAGAACTGTCATGTGCTCCGGGTGGATAATCCGATTCTGACCAATACGGATATGCTGAAAATCAAGTATATGCAGATTCCCGGCATGAAAGCGGAAGTCATCCCAATGACGTATTATAAAAATACTTCGCTGAAAAAAGCGATTAAGCATTTATTTATCCGGGCGGACAAAGCCTATCGGGACGGCGCAAATTTCCTGATTCTATCTGACAGGGATGTGGATGAATATCATGTACCAATCCCGTCATTATTGGCAGTATCGGCATTACAGCAGCATCTTGTCACGACCAGAAAAAGAACAGCTGTGGCATTGATCCTGGAAACGGCAGAACCGAGAGAAGTCCATCATTTTGCAACGCTGTTAGGCTATGGCGCAAGTGCAATCAATCCGTATCTTGCACATGATACCATCCGGGAGCTGACCGAATGCGGTGCATTAGATAAAGATTATTATGCAGCAGAATCTGACTATGATACTTGTATTCTGCACGGCATTGTCAAGATTGCATCCAAAATGGGAATTTCTACGATTCAGTCTTACCAGGGTTCTAAATTATTTGAAGCCATTGGTGTCAGCCGGGAAGTCATTGATGAATATTTTACCGGGACAGTTAGCCGTGTCGGCGGGATTACCTTGGATGAGATCGGTGAACGTGTCGAGACGTTACATTCTTCGGCATTTGATCCGTTGGAGTTGGGTGTAGAAACGGAAGTCGCAAGTGTCGGCGCACATAAAATGCGCAGTCATGCAGAAGAACATTTATATCGTCCGGAGACGATTCACTTGTTACAGAGAGCAAGCCGGACGGGCGATTATGAGATCTATAAGCAATATGCAAAGGCTGTCCACGTTGAGGGCAGAAGTATGCAGTTAAGAGATATGTTAGAATTTGTATTCCCGGAGAATGGCGGTATTCCGATTGAGGAAGTTGAGCCGGTGGAGAGCATTTTCAAGCGTTTCAAAACCGGAGCTATGTCTTATGGGTCAATCTCTCAGGAGGCACATGAGACGTTAGCCATTGCCATGAACCGGATTGGCGGTAAATCCAACAGCGGTGAGGGCGGTGAGAGTCCGGAACGCATTGCCACTGCCGGAACAGATCATGATTGCAGTTCCGCAATTAAGCAGGTCGCCTCCGGACGTTTTGGTGTAACTTCGGAGTATCTAGTCAGCGCACAGGAATTGCAGATTAAATGCGCACAAGGTGCAAAACCCGGTGAGGGCGGACATCTCCCGGCAGCAAAAGTCTATCCCTGGATTGCCAAAACAAGACACTCTACGCCGGGCGTGGGATTAATCTCACCGCCGCCGCATCATGATATTTATTCCATTGAAGATCTGGCGCAGTTAATTTATGATTTAAAAATGGCAAATGTCAATGCGAGAATTTCCGTCAAGTTAGTCTCGGAGGCAGGCGTCGGGACGGTTGCCGCAGGCGTTGCCAAAGCCGGCGCAGGTGTTGTCCTGATTTCTGGTTATGACGGCGGAACAGGCGCAGCCCCGGCAACATCCATCCATCATGCAGGATTGCCATGGGAACTGGGTGTCGCAGAGACGCATCAGACGTTATTGTTAAATAACCTGAGATCCCGTGTCGTTGTCGAAACAGATGGCAAGTTAATGACCGGTCGTGATGTATTAGTTGCGGCATTGCTAGGCGCAGAAGAATACGGTTTTGCCACAGCGCCGCTTGTGACAATGGGCTGCATGATGATGCGTGTGTGCAATCTGGATACTTGTCCGGTAGGCATTGCGACACAGAATCCGGAATTAAGAAAGCGTTTCACGGGCAAGCCGGAATATGTGATTAATTTCCTGACGTTCGTCGCACAGGAACTGCGGGAATATATGGCAAAATTAGGAATCCGGACAGTAGATGAATTGATCGGCAGGACAGATTTATTAAGCGTTCGGGAATTTGCAGACTGCAGTAATAAGGCGCATTTGATGGATCTGACGGCATTACTGCACAAAAAAGAAAATTTCCATTTTAAGCCGGAGGATGCTTATGATTTCCATCTGGAAGACACGCTTGACGGACGGGTTCTGTTACGGGAATTAGAGATTCAGAAAAATGATTCCCAGAAAAAACAGTCTATTGAAGTCCATGTGACTAACACGGACAGGACGTTCGGGACAATGTTCGGTTCGGCATTAACCAGAAAATTCGGCAATACGCTTGCAGAAGATACGTATCATGTGAAGTGCATTGGCAGCGGCGGTCAGAGTTTCGGATCGTTTATTCCCAAGGGTCTGACGCTGGAATTATGCGGTGACAGTAATGATTACTTCGGTAAGGGTCTGTCCGGCGGTAATCTGATTGTCTATCCGCCGAAAAATGCGTTATTCAAAGCTGAGGAGAATATCATCGTCGGAAATGTAGCGCTTTATGGTGCGACAAGCGGCAAGGTATTCATCAATGGCATTGCTGGGGAGCGTTTTGCTGTCCGGAATTCTGGTGCATATGCTGTTGTGGAAGGTGTCGGCGATCACGGCTGTGAATACATGACCGGCGGTCGGGTTGTGGTTCTCGGCAGGACGGGCAAGAATTTTGCTGCTGGTATGAGTGGCGGTATTGCTTATGTTCTGGACGAAGACAGGGATTTATACATGCGTTTAAATAAAGAACTGGTTTCTCTGCAGGAAGTCACGGAAAAATATGATGTCCTGGAGTTAAAACGCATGATCGAAGAGCATGTTTTGGCAACCGGTTCCGAAAAAGGACAGAAGATTCTGGACGATTTTGCAGGGTATCTGCCGAAGTTCAAGAGAATTATGCCACATGATTACGCAAGAATGCGCCAGGCAATCTTAACAATGGAAGAAAAGGGAATGCGTACAGAAGAAGCCGAAATTGAAGCTTTCTATCTGACAGTGAAATAATTTTAAAATTAAAATTTTAAAAACAGGAGTGAAGCATTATGGGAAAACCCACTGGTTTCTTAGAATATACACGCTGTCAGAACACGGACGTTCCGGCTCTGGAGCGTGTCCAGAATTACGAAGAATTACACAAGCCGTTACAGCAGGAGAATCGGCAAAAACAGGCGGCAAGGTGCATGGACTGCGGTGTGCCGTTCTGTCAGTCGGATTACGGTTGCCCCCTGCATAATTTAATCCCGGAATGGAATGATCTGATTTACAGGGGGGAATTTGATGCGGCGGCAAAAAGATTGCTGATGACGAATAATTTTCCGGAGTTTACTTCAAGAGTCTGTCCAGCGTTGTGTGAATCCGCATGTATCTGTAATTTACATGACACACCGGTGACAACGAGAGATAATGAAAATTTTGTGATTGAACACGCTTATGCGTCTGGTTTCATGCAGGCAAAGCCTCCCATCATGCGCAGTGAAAAGCATGTTGCTGTGATCGGTTCAGGTCCCGCAGGACTGGCGGCGGCGGATCAACTCAACAAGAGGGGACATCATGTGACCGTGTTTGAGCGTTCCGACCGGATCGGGGGTCTGCTTATGTACGGCATTCCCAATATGAAACTGGATAAATCGGTGATTGAGCGCCGGATCAGGCTCATGCAGGAAGAGGGCATTGAATTCCGGACAAATTCCAATATCGGAAAGGGCAAAAGCGCAAATACGATTCTCAAAAAATTTGATGCGGTTGTCCTGGCTTGTGGGGCATCTCAGCCGAGGGATCTGAAGATCCCCGGACGAGAATCAAAAGGGGTTTGTTTTGCTGTGGATTATCTGACGGCAGCGACGAAAAGTCTGTTGCATCAGCAGAATCCGGCGGACGCAGAGATCACGGCAAAAGGCAAGAAGGTGATTAT
>CAMWWG010000037.1 GCA_947177935.1 uncultured Ruminococcus sp.
TTTTTATATTCCAACGGCTCAACAAGCGCAAGATTCTCATAGAGCGAAAGTCCATAGAAATAAAAATGATAATCAAACGCATCCGGGTCAATTCGCATAGTCTCTCCGGAAACGGCGAATTTTTTTAAAAAATTTGTGTAATCACAACGTTCCTGATGGATCGCTCTCAGATTCTGGAGCATGTGTCCGCCGTTCACGCCCTGAGAAAAACATTCCAGATCCATTTGCATCTGTCGGGACAGCTTTGCCCACGTTTCCCGGATTTCTGCATCATCCGGCATGATTCCGGCAAACTTGGAATTGACAGAATTTTCCGTAACATTTGGTACTGCATACCAGGCGCTGTGCTCATCCTCCGCAAACAGTGTCCGGAGCGATGCCAGATGCGCATCCGTCATCCCGGATTTTCCCAGGAAATTATAAATTTTTTCTGCTGTCACATAATTCAAATTCTCGTCAAGATAATCCAGAAACTCTTTCTGTGCCGCATATGCCGGATTTTTCTTTGCTAATTCCGGAAGCAGCTCCCCTGCTATATGTTCTACGGCAATATCACAGGCAAGATTCCATATTTCCTGTTCTACAGAATCGCCAATATATTTATGCTGAAACAAACAGTGCAGGATGGTGTGCAGGTAGATTTTTGTGACAGAATCCGGATGCGCCTGAAACTGCCGGATTACAAAACCGGGATCATACCAGAGACAGACGCCGTCACAGGAAATTTTGCCGTGATATGGCATAAAATCACAACGACCAAGGGCGTTTCTGAGAAATTGCAGCCGCAGAAAGAGCGTATTCCGGGCGTGGCTGAGAATTTTCCTTGCAAGAGCATCTAGTTTCTTTTCTTTTTGATTTTTTAAATTATTAACATCATAAGATCCCATGAAAATCACCTGAAATTTAAAAAATATGTATACTCCGACTCTGCGAAAATGCGTTACTTAGTCTGATTAATTCCGGCATCGTCAACGCCTCGATCCGGACGGACGGCGCAATCTCCGCTTTTGCAAATATTTCCAGAATTTCAGACTTAGGGATTGCAAATGCGTTGCACAGAACGCCGGCGAGCTGCTTTCTTCTCTGAGAAAATCCAGCTTTGACCATCCGGAAAAACAGCCGTTCATCCTGAACCTGCTCCCGCATATTTTCAGGATATACTACAATTTGCATCACGCTGGAATCCACATTCGGACTGGGCAGAAAACTGCCACGGGACACATCGAATAATTTCACGGCTTTGCCATAATAGGCAACGGCAACTGTCACAGCGCCGGACGCCCGGCTCCCGACAGGCGCACAGATTCTCTGCGCCGCCTCTTTCTGCACCATAACCGTAATGCTTGCAAGATTTAAATTTTTCTCAGAATTTTCTTCCAGTAAACGCATAATCATTGGAGATGTAATATAATAGGGCAGATTGGCACAAACGGCAATATTCTGGATATTTTCTGCCAAAAATTCTTCCTGGATCAGTTTTTCTAAATCATACGTCATGGCATCCCCATGAATGATTTTAAGATTCTCAAATCCGGCAAGTGTTTCTTCCAGAATCGGGAATAATTTCTGATCCAGTTCAATGGCAACGACTTTATCTGCTCTGATTGCAAGTTCTTTTGTCAGAACGCCAACGCCTGTTCCGATTTCGAGAATCCCAAAACCCGGCTTGGCATTGCCGTATTCCGCAATCCGGGGACATACTGTCGGATTGATCAGAAAATTCTATCCGAGTGACTTTGACACATGAAACCCATGTTTTTCCATGATATTTCTGATATAATGAATGTCTGTTAATTCCGGCATGGAATCAGCCCTTTCTAAATTTTTATTTCAAGATCCCGGATGATCGCTTCGGCGCACCGAATTCCGTCCACCGCTGCCGAAGTAATCCCACCGGCATAGCCTGCACCCTCGCAACACGGATAAATTCCGGATACACCGACGCTCAGGTAAGTTTCGTCCCGCAACATCCGCACCGAAGAAGAACTCCTTGACTCGATTCCTGTCAAAATGGCATCCGGAGCGGCAAAACCTTTGATTCGTTTTTCCATTTCCGGAATACCGAGCCGGAGTGTTTCACACAGGAAATCCGGCAAATATACATCCGGTGAGACAAACGCTGTCCGGGGCTTGTAACTCGGCTGAACTGTTCCGAATTTTTTGGAATTCCGATGTTTCAAGAAATCCCCCACGCAGATCACCGGCGCAGTATAATCTCCTCCGGCAGCAAGAAACGCTTTCTTTTCCAGTTCCCTTTGGAGATACATCCCAGCCAAGGGATGTTCACTGCCGAAATCACCCGGCTGAATGCCGACCAGTAACGCACTGTTGGCGTTTTTAGAATCTCTTGCAAAATTGCTCATGCCATTGATCGCAAGATGACCGGATTCAGAAGATGCCGGGACGACTTCCCCACCCGGACACATACAGAACGTATACAGACTTCTGCCATTTCTGAGATGTACAGCTAGTTTATAATCCGCAGCTCCCAGTGCCGGATGATTCCAGAATTTTCCGTAGAGTGCTTTGTTGATGTTCTTCTGCAAATGCTCAATCCGGACACCCATGGCAAAAGCTTTCTGCGTGAGCAAGATTTTTTTCTCATGCAACATTTCCATTGTATCTCTTGCACTGTGTCCCAAGGCGAATACCGCATGATCCGTAAAGATTTCATGTGCCTGACCATCCTGGATATAAACCAGGGATTTCAGATTTTGATTTGCATTAGAATCTATCTCAAAATCAATTAATTTTGCATGATATAAAATCTCACCGCCGAGCGTTACAATCAATTTCCGGAAATTCTTCACGACCTGCGTTAAATAATCCGTCCCGATATGCGGCTTTGCCTGCCAGAGAATTTCTTCCGGTGCGCCGCATTGTACAAATGTTTCTAGCACAAACCGGATTCTTTCATCTTTAATTCCGGTATTTAACTTGCCGTCTGAGAATGTCCCTGCCCCGCCCTCACCGAACTGGATATTACTTTCCGGATTCAGAATCCCGGATGATTTAAAATTCTGCACATGTTCTGTACGTTCTTCGACTGAACAACCACGCTCCAGGACAATCGGACGCAGTCCGGCTTTGGCAAGCACATAGGCACAGAACATCCCGGCAGGACCAAAACCAACCACAACAGGACGATTATTTTTATTATGATTTTTACAGATGCGGATTTTGTATTTTTTATCCTGAATCAGAGAAATATCCTTGTCATGCCTGCATTTTTGCAGGATCTTTTTTTCACTGTCAGATCTGACACGGACATCCAGCGTCAAAAGAAATAAAATTCTCTCTTTTTTTCTGGCATCGACAGAACGCTTTCTGATCCGGATTTCCTGGATTTTCTCAAACGGAATATGTAACTTCATGCCGACTGCTTTTTTCAGATCCAGATCTGTATAATCCAGATCTAATTTGATATTCTGTATTCTAATCATAAAAATTCCCCGATCTAATAAATTTAATTTTCTGCACAGGCTTTCGCCGCTGTGCTGCCACTTGCCCATGCCCAATGCAGCTGATAACCGCCGCACGGTGCATAAATATCCACAGATTCCCCCGTGATATACAATCCCGGATAAGATTTCACCTGCAAATTCTCATCCAGTGCGGAACCATGTACACCGCCTGCGGATGCCTGCGCCTGTGCATGTATTGTTCCCAGAACCGGGAATCTGAAATCCTGCAAACTATGTGCCAGATTCCGGAGCTGTTCGTCCGTCAGATTCATACACGGCATTCCCGGACAAATCTCGTTCTGTTTCAGGATAACTCTGGCAAGCGCTTTCCGGATCATTCCCGACAGCATGTTTTCACAATCAAATTCCGAACGGACAGCCTGACAAGCATATAATCTCCCCAGGATTTCTTCCTGATCCAGCTCCGGGAATACATTAATCCGCAATTGATAATCTGCAAATCTGCGTCTGTCAATCCGGCTGACCAGATTAAAGACACAGATCCCGGAAACTGCCTGTTCTGTGAACTGAATCTCACCTGTTTCTGTCTGTATGTTCTTTCCCCGATCCAGAAGCGTGACAGAACCCTTGACACGGATCCCTTTTAATTCTTTCAGAATTCCGGTGTCCGACCGGATCGGACAAAGAATCGCTCTACCTCCGACAAGAGGGATTCCCAGATTCCGGAGCATTGTCCAAGCAGATCCATCCGTCCCGAACTGTGAACCGACTGTTCCCCCGGCGGAAAAAATAACTTTTTTCGCTCTGAACAATTCCTCCTGTTCCGTGAACACATACCAGAACGGATATTTGAATTCTAATCTTGTGACACGCTGATTGCAAAATTCTGAAATTTCCCCGGCATGAATCCGGAGTGCATCCAAGACGGCACTCGCTGTCATGCTGTGCGGATACATTCTGCCCTGGTCGTCCGTCCGGCAGTATAATCCGAGATTTTCAAAAAAATCCCGTGCATCGCCGAACGAATCCAACACATGACCAGGATCATAACTGCCCAGATAATCCGCACTTGTCACAGGCACATGGCTTAAATTACACCTGCCATTACCAGTAGCAAGAATTTTCTTGCCGACACGAGGGAGACGCTCCAGGACGGCAATGTTCCGGACACCCATTGCATGGGCTGTCACAGCTGCGGCAAGTCCTGACGCTCCTCCGCCGATCATTAATAATTCATATACTTTACACTGCATAAAAATCCCTATTCTGAAAGCACTGGCAATAATTGCCGGCTGACGTAACTGTCTATAGTATCCTCACCCTGCATATTGGAATTGACTGCAATGACTGCCTGATAATCCGGCAGGACAAAACAACGCTGTCCCCATTTGCCTTTCATGTAGAATCCCTTGAGACGAATCCCGGGAAGAACCCAGAAAAAATAACCATAACATATTTTGCTGGCATCAAAAAATTTAGGAGATGTGCAGGTTCTCCGCCAGGAAGCTGAGCAGATTTTTCCGGTCATCATGCCGTGTCCGATTCTGGCGAGATCCTCTGTGCGAAGTTTTAATCCGCTTGCACCGAATACATGCCCCTGCGGATCATATTCCAATTCGTAATCCGTAATGCCAAGCGGTTTGAAAATAGTATCCACAATCTGCGTTTCCAAGGATGTGCCACCCTGTGTTTCTGCCATTCGTCCGGCAAGATACGCACAGGCATTATTATAACGGAATCTAAGTCTTTTGCGCTTTTCTGGACTTTCCATGGATGCCGCACAGCAGGCTTCCAGATAATCCGGACAAGAATTTCTGTCTGCAAATAATAATTTCTGTTTGATTCCGGATGTCATGGACAGTAAGGCATTCAAAGAAATACCAGAAATTTCTGCATTCCCGGTATGCAGAACCTCCCCGACAGTTGTCTGAAGTGTAAGCTGTCCTTCCGCACAGAGTCTGCCAATCACGAGTGCAACGAGACTTTTCATAATCGAATACTGCGGATAAAGTTTGTCAGTCTGCTCTGTCTCAGCGATAATTTCCCCGTTCTTCATGACAACGGCGGACAAGATCTCTGGATTTTCAGGTGTCAACAGTTTCATTCCAATTGTCCTTTCAAATCAAATCAAAAAATTTATGCTTTCTGCTTTTCCGGGAAAATTACTGCCACCAGATCATGCCCGGCATTGATTGCTACGGCAGAACCGACTTTTGTCCGGTATGCCGGAGGATAACCGAATTCTTTTGTCAGTGCGGATTCCAGTTTGTCAGCATGTGCCGGATTGCTCCCCTCAATGATCAGATACGGCGATCCGGGAATGATCTGATTCCGGGCTTTTTCTGTCATTTTTGCAATAATATTCTTCTCCCCACGGATTTTCTCAGATACGGCAATTTCTCCGTGCGCAATGTGAATCATGGGACGCAGTCCCAGGATTTCCCCGGCGAATGCCGCCGCCGCTGTCAGTCGTCCGGATTTCTTGACATATTTCAGCGTCATAGGAACAAAATACACGCCGACGTTAGAAAGCCAGTTCTCCAGATAATTAAGAATATCTTCAACAGATTCTCCCCGATCTGCCATTTTGACGGCTTCTAATACCGGATAGCCGTATGCAATTGTATAATTACCGCCATCCAGGATATGAATCTTCATGCGATTCTGATATTCGGGATGTTCCTGATAGAGCAGTTCCCTTGCATTACAAGCATTCTGATAAGTCGCCGAGCCTTTGGCGTTAATGCTCACATAGATCAAATCTGTGTAATCCTCCTGAGCGTATTTCTCAAACGCTTCCTGGAATGTAAATGCTGTAATCTGTGATGTTGTCGGCATCTCCCCGGAATGGGACAGCTTCTCCAGAATATCATAAAAATCTTCTTTGGACAAATCCCGCTGTTCCCGGTAGGATTCACCTTGCATTGTCAATGCAATACTGCGCATATCAATGCTGAGTTTTTCCGTCAGTTCTAACGGAAGATCACTGGCGGTATCTGTCATAAACTTAATTTTCGCCATATATGAAAATTCATCCTTTCTAATCTGATTTATTTTGAATTTCTGAATGATAGATAAATTTCACAAAAAACAGATTGCATTTTTGTGAAATATTTTCATGGAAAAACATTGACTTTTTGAATACCATAATATATAATATATTTAGTTGTATTCAAAAAGTGAGGTGATGAAATGAGTCCACGAACCGGCAGACCAAAATCTAAAAATCCCAAATCTACACAAATTGCTGTAAGAATGGATGTGGAAACATTAAAAAAATTAAATGAGGTCGCTGAAAAAAATTCAGAAACACGTGTGCAAACAATTCGCCGTGGCATAGAAAAATTACATTCTGAATTAGAAAAAGAAAAATAACAGCAGTCCTAACCCTGAAAAAGCAAGACTACTGTTATCCGCCCAGTCCCGAAAGGACTATGTCAAATCTATTATAACATATTTTTCGGGGCGTGTCAAGACAGAAAGGAAAAAATTTATGAACAAAATTTTTAAAGCATTCTATCAGCAGTGGAGTCAAACTAAAAAGGACACCCCGGAATATCTCCATGCCCATGCTGTTTTCTGTGGAGATGGCAAAAATATCACACCAGACCAGGAAAATAGCAACCGTGATATTTTTTTCGACTGTGTTTTTGCAGAATCCGAACAGGCATTCTGTGCCGGATTCCAGACAGCAGTGCGATTCCTGGCAGATTGTATGCAATCATGAATGAAATGAAATTAATCCCACTCATATTTTGTTAAATTCCCCTGCGCCGTCATATCCGGATAACCCCACTGTCGCAGAATTTCATAAGCCGCAATCGCCACAGAATTAGACAGATTCAGACTCCGGAGCGTCGGACGCATAGGAATCCGGACGGCGGTTTCCGGATGTTTTACTAACAATTCTTCTGGTAAGCCGGCATCCTCTCTGCCAAACATCAAATACACATCTTGCCCGGAATCCAGGAATTTCCGATAATCCACATCACTGTGACAGATCCGGGATTTCGTCGTGAAATAGTAAATTTGTCTCTGTTGATCCTGAATTTCATGGATCTGCAAAAAATGATCCAGACTGTCGTATTCTAAAATCTCTAATTTATCCCAGTAATCCAACCCGGCACGTTTCAGATTCTTGTCCGTGATTTCAAAGCCGTATGGCTTGATTAAATGCAGGACAGCTCCGGTAACGGCGCATGTCCGTGAGATATTGCCGGTATTTTGCGGAATCTGTGGCTCTGCCAACACAATATGCAATTTTGACAAAGAATCACTTCTTTCTGATTTTTAATTAATTTTTTTATTTTAAATTTTCAGAATTAGCATAAATTCACATGAAAATTTTCTTGCCATCCGGAAATACTAATCCAGAACAATCCCGAAAGGAGGATGTTTTCATGAACAAAAATTTATTAATCACAGGCATGTCCCTCGGCGCTGTCCTCGGATCAGCCTATTTCATGCTTTCCGGAACTTCTGACCGCAAGAAACACAGTCTGAAACGGCACACCGGAAAGGCAATGCGTGCCGTCGGGGATGTCTTTGATGATATTACTTCTATGATAAATTTTTAAAAATTTAAAAAATTTAATTTAAAAAAATTCTGACAGGCAGGGCATTACGCCCTGCTTCAGCCTGTCGAAAAAGTCCAGTGAAAAAGCTGGACTTTTTTTAATGAAAGA
>CAMWWG010000038.1 GCA_947177935.1 uncultured Ruminococcus sp.
GGATTGTCTAACAATTGCTGTTTGACATTGTCACGCCCCTGTCCTAGTTTTTGACCGTTGTAAATGAACCAGGAACCGCTCTTCTGGATCACATCCAGGTCAACGGCAAGATCCATAATTTCACCCGTTCGAGAAATTCCCTTGCCATAAATATTATCAAATTCACATTCCCGGAACGGCGGCGCAACTTTGTTCTTAACAACTTTGACTTTCATCCGGTTACCGATCGGAACACCGTTCTCCTTCAGGACTTCTCCTTTACGGACATCCATCCGGATCGTTGCGTAGAATTTCAGCGCACGTCCGCCGGGCGTCGTTTCAGGATTTCCATACAGAACGCCAATTTTTTCACGGATCTGGTTAATGAAAATCGCACAGCACCCTGTCTTAGAAATGATGGAAGTGAGCTTCCGCATTGCCTGGGACATCAGTCTTGCAAGCTGTCCAACGTGATTATCGCCCATTTCGCCGTCAATTTCAGCTTTTGTCGTCATGGCGGCGACAGAGTCAATTACAATCACATCAATTGCACCGGAACGGACGAGAGATTCTGCAATTTCAAGTGCCTGCTCACCACTGTCCGGCTGGGCAACCAGTAAATTGTCAATATTGACGCCAAGCGCCTTCGCATATTTCGGATCAAGTGCATGTTCCACGTCGATGAATGCCGCTTCCCCACCCATTTTCTGCGCTTCTGCCACGATATGCAGGGCAACGGTTGTTTTGCCGGAACTTTCCGGACCATATAATTCAATAATACGTCCTCTGGGCACGCCGCCGACACCAAGTGCAAGATCAAGTGTCATAGAGCCTGTGGGGATGACTTCCACATCCATTTTGCTTTGTTGACCAAGACGCATAACAGCGCCCTGTCCGAACTGCTTTTCGATCATTTTAATAGCATGATCGAGGGCAGCCTGTTTCTCTTCGGATGTTGCCGGTGCTTGAAACCCTGTGCTTTTCTTTTCTGTTTTTGCCTTTGCTTTTGCAGCCATCTGAAAACCCTCCAATAATCATAAAAATAGTAAAATATTTAAAAATATAATTTAATTATATTTTATTACCTGAAACAATGCGGTCATGGTGTGCAAGATCCTGCGTGACCTGAACATTCCGGAAATTCTGCGATGTCAGAATTTCAGAAACAGCCGCTCCCTGCTGTTCGCCGATTTCATAAATCAACATGCCATGGAATTTTAATGCCGTTTTCCAGATTTCTGTAATCTTTCGGTAGAAATTCAGACCATCCAAACCACCGTACAGCGCCATTGCCGGCTCATGAGATACTTCCGTCTGGAGTGTCCGCATTTCCTGACTGGTAAGATACGGCGGATTGCTGACAATCAGATCAAATAAATTAAAATAATTTGCAGTAAAATTTTCTACAAATGCCGCATCCAGGACATCCCCCTGGATGAACTGCACATCCAGCTTGTGATAGTTCTTATTTTTTTCAGCATAGGCAAGTGCCTCCGGACTGCAATCAATCCCGATGACTTCTGCATCCGGAAACATTTTTTTTAATGCCAACGCCACACAGCCTGATCCGGTGCAGAGATCCAGAATATTTAATTTTTCTGAATATTCCGATTTTGGAAATTTTTGTAATACAAGATCAATCAGACATTCTGTTTCCGGTCTGGGAATTAAAACACCCTTACCCACGAAACATTTCATGCCGTAAAATTCCCATTCTCCAAAGATATACTGCAACGGTTCTCCGGAGAGCCGCCGCTGTGCCATAGAATTAATTTCCCGACGCTGTTCCGGAGAAATTTCCCGGATGCTGTGCCAGGGCATTCCTGTGATTTGTTCCAGAATACAATTAACTTCAAACACCGAATCAAGAATGCCGGCACTGCGGAATTGTTCCACGTGGAACGTTCGGAATGTTTTGCATTCCAGGACAGAATTCACCATTGATCGTCCTCCAGATTTTCCGGAATGCACGGCATCATTGCGGCAATGGCAATTTCAATCTGAGATGCGTCCGGTTCTTTGGTTGTGATTCTCTGCAACTGCAAACCCGGAAATGAAATAATTCTGGCAAACAAGCCGTTGCTACGTCCTGCAAACTGAATACACTCGAAAGAACAGCCGACTGTCAGCGGAAAGAGGCACAGACTGCATAAAAATCTCTGCCAGGGGATTGTGAACGGCACAAAACACATCACCAGAATACTGATAAACAATGTCAGAAAGATAAAACTTGTGCCGCATCTCGGATGTAGCCGGATCTGTTTCCGGACATTTTCAACCGTCAGGGGGAGTCCGGCTTCAAAGCAAGCAATTGTCTTGTGTTCTGCGCCATGGTACTCATAAGTCCTGCGGATGTCTTTCATCATGCCAGTCAGTGCCATGTAAGCAATGAAGATGATAATTTTAAGAATTCCCTCGGAGAATGACTGCAATAATCTGTTAGCAGTCAGAGGCTTCATCAAACCGACGAGCCACTTCGGGAGAAACAGGAATAATGCCATTGCAAGAATGATTCCAAGCACCATGCCAATCATCATAATTGTTTCGACAGTTTTTTCCGTGAAATGTGTTTCGAGGAATTTTTCCAGTTTCGAGCTTTCTTCCTGCTCCTGTTCCAGTTCTTCCTCCGTCATCTGTTTTTCTGCGGATTTCATCAGGCATTTATAACCGTCAATCATAGAAAAGATAAAACTGTAGACACCCCGGATAATTGGCGTTTTTCGATACCAGGGTTTCTTTTTACCAGTGTTCAGATCCCAGGTTTCCACATCAATCGAACCATCCGGAAGACGACAAGCCATTGCGCCTTTGAAAACGCCTTTCATCATAACGCCCTCAATGAGTGCCTGACCGCCGATTTTGCTTTTATGAGAACCTGCCTGTTTTTTTTCACTCATGTCCCGAAATTTTGCCTCTCTTTCAGAAAATTTAAATAAATTGAAATATTTGGAAAATTAATTTTTTGCATTCTTTCCGTTCTCCGGTGGCAGTGTGATAGTCACTGTTGTTCCCTTTCCTTCTTCGCTGGTAATTACAAGCGTTCCGCCATGTGCCGTGACAATTTCATCCGCAACAGCCAAACCGATCCCCGATCCTCGTCTTGTATGATTGGCCTTGTAGAATTTTGTCTTGATCTTGGGCAGGTCTGATTTTTTGATGCCACAGCCGTTGTCTGCTACACATACCTGGACATTGCCCCGGACTTCCTGCGCCGTAATCCTGACATGTCCCCCGGTATCAGAATATTTGATCGCATTGTCAATAATATTAATAAATACCTGCCGGATTCTGTTTTTGTCCCCGTAGACAAATGGGAGCATTTCCGGTTCTTCATAAAAAATTGTAATTTTTTCCTGAATGCTCTTGTTCATGTAAATTAACACCGCATCGCCAAGTTCCGCCAATACATCCATTGTTGCTTTCTGAAGCGTAAAATGTCCGTTCTGCATTCTTGAAAAATCCAGCAATTCTTCGACCATCCGGGACAGTCTCGCCGTTTCATTCACAATGACATTCATGCCCTTGCGGACAGTTTCCGGATCATTTTCCGCCATGCAGATCGTTTCCGCCCAGCCCTTAATGGCTGTCAACGGCGTTCTTAATTCATGTGAAACAGAAGAAATAAATTCATTTTTCATTTCTTCCGCCGTGGAGAGTTCATCCGCCATGTGATTGATTGCATTGCACAGATCGCCGATTTCATCTGAATTATGATAACGGATCCGGAAGGAAAAATCGCCCTTGGCAAACCTGTCCGCTGTATTGCTCAACTGTCGGATCGGCTTGACAATGCTCCCGACAAAATAGATCCCTGTCAGAACTAACAATAAAACCACGACGGCACAGACGACAATCACGGAAATGATCATAATATGAATGCTCCGGTCAAGTTCGGTCAGGGAACAGACTACCCGGACGGCAGGATATTCCGTGCTGAACGCAGAAATATCCATACAGACCGCCATAATTTTTTCCTGATTCTCCGCTTTTCCGATCCAATAGCCGTCACCGCCGGCAAGCAGATTCTCATAATCCGGGATCGCCGTGTCCGACGACGGCGAAAAACCAGAAGACGTCAGGATAACCCAGCCTTTAGAATTCACTGCCATCAGCTCCATCTGGTCTTTTGCCGAGAAACTCTCAAATGTACTACGCATTTCAGAATATAAATTGGTTTCAGAATCCTGTGCATAACGGCTTAATAAATTCACCACGGAAGTGAGTTCCCCTGTGAGGGTTTGCCTGGCACTGGAATAATAAAAACTCTGAACAGCATAGATCAGGATCAGCGAAAATGTCAGCATAATCAGAACAATCACAGCAAAATGATTGGTCAGCCATCTCTGTGTGATGGTTTTCCGTCTGGGCAGATCAGGACTGAAATTTTGAGGTTTATCTTTAAATTTTATCATTCCATTTATAGCCATAACCCCAGATTGTGACAATATACTGCGGATTGGAGGGTTCATCTTCGATCTTGAGACGAATTCGCCGGATGTTCACATCCACGATCTTGTAATCGCCATAGTAATTTTCGCCCCAGATATGATTTAAAATGCTTGCCCTGTCAAGCGCCGTATTCTTATTGTTCATGAAATACTCCATAATCTGATATTCCACCTGCGTCAGATCAATCGGCTCACCGTTCTTGGCAACGACACGGCTTTTCAGATTCAATGTGAACGGACCAGATTCCAGAACGGGGCTTTTTTCATCATGCGTGAAACTCATGCACACTCTTCGATAGATTGCGTCAACTCTTGCTGTTAATTCTGACAGAGAAAACGGCTTTGTGATATAATCATCCGCACCGATCATCAGTCCGCTGACCTTATCCATTTCCTGCGTTCTTGCAGTCAGCATGATAATACCAAGCGTGGAACTCTTTTCCCGGAGTTTCTTGCAAACCGTGAAGCCGTCAATGCCAGGCATCATAATATCTAATAATACAATATCAAAATTGCCGTTTTCTTCTTCAAATTTCCGCAGAGCAAGTTCTCCGCAGTTGACATCTGTCACATCATAGCCGGCACGTTTCAAATTGATCACAATACAGTCCCGGATCACATCTTCATCTTCACAGACTAAAATACGTCTCATAATAAACTCATCACCCCTGATTAAAAATAATAAAAAATTAATCCAGAAATTTAAAATTCAGAAAGATTTCGCCCAGTGTCAGAGACAGTTCTTCATCGGATTCCGGCTTGACCAGATAACTGGCACTTCCTTTTGTGTGAAGCAGTGCATAACCGCTGCCCAGATGATCTTCCCTGTCTGCCTCGTCATATGCAATATAAATCCGCAGAAGTACCCGCATTTCTTCTCTTGCCTGTTCTGTCTGACCGGAATAATCCGGATTGCCTGGATTATTTTTCTGCCTGTAGTCACAGAACTGAATTTCGTTCTCGGCTGTGTCTTTCCGGATAGTTACATTTCTTTGCCAGGTCTCCGGCAAGAGAAACACATACCCGTCATTCGCATTGTAATAACTGCAATATTCCGTGAAAATTAAATTTTCCTGCATCATCAGCCAGTCCGTCCGGCGGATCTGTTCAGGTTCTGCGGCATCCTCATAACCGGGAAACACTGTCTGCACAGGGATTTCCGGAACGCCGTCCCGGTCAATGTCCATGCAGGAAAGTCCTGCTCTCCGGACGGTCTCTTCTGCACTCTTTCCACATCGCTGCAACAAATTCACAAGCTGTAATTTTTGCTCGGATTCTTCCAGACACAGAACCTCCGTCTGAATGTTGGCTGTCCCCGTTGCGGCATCAATATACAGCACTGCCCGCTGATCCGGAAGTTTTCCGTAAATCAACTGATGATAATCTGTATAATTATCTGTAAAACGGTATTTATATTCATGATAATTGCTGTCTTCTTCCAGACAATAGACTGCTGCATATGCCTGTTCGGAGGTGCTCACAGCACCCAGGACAACCAGATCCGGGTGTTGTTGCGGATCAACCTGTGCCACATCAAACAGTGCATAACTGTGCGTGAGCGTCTGTTCGAGATAATGATTTTCATAGGCATAAACAGAAAGATATTTTTCAGATTGATTCGCTGTGCTGTACCCGACAATGATATTCATCTTGTCACTGCCGCCGAGCCGGGAAATGATCACTTTTTCAATCTCAGATCCCTCAGCACTCCGGTCACAGATAGACTGCCATCTAGAATTGACTTTATCCAAAATGTTAATCCGAAGTCCGCCATCCGTTCCTGTCATATTACTTTTTTCATAGAATACAATTGCTTCGTCGCTGTCATCTGCATCAATATCCGCAATAATAAACGCTGACAAATAACTGCCGCTCTTGGGATATTTCAGGCGGATGCCTGTTCCGGCGGCGTCCTCCAGTGCCTGATAGATCTGTTCCTGTTCGCCGCTGAGTTTCGGCGGCGTGAGCATGGTGTCCACGTTAATCCCGATGGAACATCCGGAGAGACACAGCACACAGCAGAGAACAAAACAAGAGAAAATTTTCATTTTATTTTTAATTAAATTTTTAAAACATAAATTTTGATGCTCTTGATTATTGTTAAGTTCTGTCTGCAATTTTAACATAATGTTTCTTTTTCGGCAGTGCCTTGTATGCCGGACGGATGATCCTGCCGCCTGTCAGCAGTTCTTCCATGCGGTGCGCTGACCAGCCTGCCATTCGGGACACGGCAAACAATGGTGTATACAAATCCTCCGGAATGCCTAACATCCGATACACCAGTCCGGAATACATGTCAACATTTGCGCAGACAGTCTTGTCAATTCCACGTTCCTGCTTCATAAGTACAGGTGTCAATCTCTCAATCGTATCCAGCAAATGAAATTCTGCTTCAATGTCCTTTCCTTCTGCCAGCTTAAATGCTTTTTTCTTCAGGATCACTGCTCTGGGGTCAGAAAGTGTATAGACAGCATGTCCCATACCATAGACCAGACCACTCCCGTCATTTGCCTGTCTGTTCAGGATTTTCCGGATATGATCTGCTACTTCCCCTTCGTTGTCCCAGTGCTTGACATTTGCTTTGAAATCCTCCAGCATCGCCGATACTTTGATATTTGCTCCGCCGTGCCGTGAACCTTTCAGGGAACAGATCGCCGAGGAATATGCAGAATACGCATCTGTTCCGGAAGATGTGAGTACACGGCATGTAAATGTGGAATTATTGCCGCCGCCATGTTCCGCATGGAGCATCAGCAGACAGTCTAAAAGCTGCGCTTCTTCCTTGGTATACTGACGATCCGGACGTAACATTGACAAAATCGTTTCTGCGGTTCTCTCGTTGGCTCTCAATGGGTGCATGAACAACGTCTGATTATCAAAATGCTTTCTCTTTACCTGATACGCATTGACCATGATAATCGGCAGTTTTGCAATTAAATTAATCGCCGTTTTCAGCTCCTGCTCCAGATTCATGTTTTCGCATTCTGATTCATAATAAGAATATAATGCCAGGACTGACCTTGCCAGTTTATTCATGATGTTCTGTGACGGCGCTTTCATCATCATATCCACTACAAAACCGGACGGCAGTTCTCTGTGCATGGACAAATAATGGTTAAATGCCTCTAACTGATCGGCTGTCGGGAGTTTGCCGAATAATAACAGATATGCCGTTTCTTCATAGCCGAAACGATTCTCTTTCTCCGCATTATGTACCAGATCATAGATTGTGTAGCCCCTGTAAATCAGTTCACCGGGGATCGGTTCCACTTCTCCTTCGTTGACAACATAGCCATGCACATTGCAAATATTGGTAATCCCGGCAAGAACACCTGTCCCATCGCTCCGTCGAAGACCCCTCTTGACATGAAATTTCTGATATAACTGTTGATCAATAACGGAATTTTTTTTGAGTTCGTCGCATAAATTTTGCATATCAGCATTGGAAATTACTTTGCTCACAGTAAACTGCCTCACTTTCTGTTTTTTATATTATTTTATATTAGGA
>CAMWWG010000039.1 GCA_947177935.1 uncultured Ruminococcus sp.
CACAAGTATAGTCAAATTTTTCCTTAAAATCATGGATTGTCTTCTTCGTGTCTGCATCATCACAGAAACCTGCCACAAAATCACGCTGTAATTTTTCTTTCACAGCATCAGAAACTTCATATCTGCCCTCTGTGCTGAGCTTACCGAACCACTCACGGATTTGCACATCATCACCGTCCGTCAGAATATACAATAATCTTTCAAGATTGCTTGAAATCAGGATATCCATTGACGGAGAGCATGTCGCATAAAAATCACGATTCCGGTCATATACACCCGTGTCAATAAAATCTGTCAGGACTTTGTTAATATTGGATGCACAGATCAGTTTGCCGATCGGCACACCCATGTTTTTTGCATAGTATGCCGCTAAGATATTACCGAAATTTCCGGTCGGCACAACAACGTTAATCACATCACCGAATTGAATATCACCACGTTTTGCCATTTCTGCATAAGCAGAAACATAATAGACAATCTGCGGCGCAAGTCTGCCCCAGTTGATGGAATTTGCAGAGGAGAACATTTTTCCGGCATCTGCTAATTTGTTCTTAACCGTCTGATCTGTGAAAATTTTCTTGACACCATTCTGACAGTCATCAAAATTTCCTTCCAATGCGCAGACTGTCACATTAGAACCTTCCTGGGTTGCCATCTGCCGCTTCTGCATGGAAGAAACACCCTGATCCGGATAGAATACCATAATTTCCGTACCAGGAACATCTTTGAAGCCCTCTAATGCAGCCTTGCCTGTGTCGCCGGAAGTTGCCACCAGAATGACAACTTTTTTATCTTCGCCGTTCTTTTTCAAAGAAGTTGTCAGTAAATACGGAAGAATCTGCAAAGCCATATCCTTAAACGCACATGTCGGACCATGCCAAAGTTCCAGGATCTGTGCATGATCAAATGCCCCTGTCAATTCTGCAATCTGTTCCGTGTCAAAATTCTTCGTGCTGTAAGCATTGGAAGTACAATAAGCAATTTCTTCCGGCGTGAAATCCGTCAGAAATTTTCCGAATACCATATTAGCACGTTCTGCATAACTTTTGTTCGCCAGTGTCTTAAGTTCATCCATAGAAATCTGCGGAATTTCAGACGGGATGAACAGACCGCCGTCCGCAGAAATACCCTGTGCAATGGCAACAGCACTTGTTACCTGCAAATTACTGTCTCTTGTACTCTGATAATACATGTTATTATCATCACCCTTTCTGATTCTCTGCAAACTTGCAGGAATCAATTCCGGCAGACAAACAGCCGGATTGTATCATAATATAAAATATAATTAATTATAATTTAATTATTTTATTTTAATAATTATCTGAAAAATCCGTTTCATCAAACGCATTTTCAAGATATTCCAGATTGATGATTCTGTCATGCAGTGTGGTCACAACGGCAATATCATACCGGAGATACCAATCACTGATCTCAATCTGGTTCTGATTACAATAAGCATGTGCCGTCCGGATTAAAAGCCGCTGTTTCCGTCGATCCACAGCAGAAAAACCATCTGTCAGTCCGTCTCGTTTCCTGGTTTTCACCTCTATGAAACATAATTCATCATTTCGGCTTGCAATCACATCAATTTCACCGCCACGAATCCGGAAATTCCTCACAAGAATCTGATAACATCGAGATTCCAGATAACGACAGACGGCATCTTCGCCCATTCTGCCAATTTCATACACTGTCATGGCAAAATCTTCTTCAGGAATGATTTCCTGTGGATCGGACATGCACCATTCTGCAATAACAAATTCCTGTGTTCTTTCGTACCATAGCCCTTATGTTTCTCAAATAAATATCCAGGATAAAGTTTTGCCTGCTGTGTCATATACTGATCTCTGGCAACTTTCGCCAGAACAGACGCCGCCGCAATGGAGGCAGACAAGGCATCACCTTTGACAATACAAGCCATTGGGATTTCCAAAGCCGGGAGCTGATTACCATCAATCAATGCATAATCCGGTGTCATCTGCAAACCTTCCACAGCTCGTTTCATTGCAAGCAAAGAAGCCCGCAGGATATTATATTTCTCAATTTCGGCAACGCTTGCCGACGCAATACAGTAGCATACTGCTTTTTCCTGAATTTTTTTGAACAATATTTCACGGCGTTTCCCAGACAATTTTTTACTATCATCCAGCCCCTCAATATTGCAGTCTTCCGGAAGGATGACTGCCGCTGCATAGACATCCCCGGCAAGAGGCCCTCTGCCGGCTTCATCCACACCGCAGATCACACCATATTTTTCAGAATACTGCTGGTCAAATGTCCACAACGCTTTGCGCCTGTCAAGTGTTGACTGTTTCATAACTGGATCTCCGGCGGCAGTTCCAGTGTGATCCTGCCTAATTTTGCAGCCCGGAAATCATCCAGGACAGTCACGGCGGCACGTTCTGTATTGACAATACCGCCAGAAAGCAGCATTCCACGTTTCCGTCCGACAAGTTCCAGTAACTGATCGCCATGTGTTTCCGTCGTTTCCAACTTATAGCGTTCTTTCAGGGAATCCGGATAATTTTCATGCAGATATTCTAATAACAGCATCGCAAGTGCTTCTATATCCAGAATCTGATCCCGGACAGCACCTGTGAACGCCAGCCGCACAGCCGCCTGCTGATCATCCAGTTTCGGCCATAGAACACCGGGCATGTCCAGAAATTCCGTCTGCTCGTCCGCCCTGACCCATTGTTTTGTTCTTGTCACACCGGGTCTGTCCTCGACTTTTGCACGTTTGGACTTCGCCATTTTATTAATAAACGAAGATTTCCCGACATTCGGAATGCCGACGATCATTAGCCGGACGGGTCTGCCGGTCATACCGGACGACTGACGTTTCCGGAGCAGTTCTTTCAACAGTTGTTCCCGGACAACCGGCACAAAATTCCGGATGCCTCTACCACTGATACAATCCATTGCCAATGCCGGAATACCCTGTTTCTGATACCACCGAACCCATTTCGCTGTTGCATCCGGATCAGCAACATCCGCCTTGTTCAGCAATACCATATAAGGCTTGCTGTTCATCAGCTCTGTCAGCTCCGGATTGCAGCTGCTCTGCGGAATTCTTGCATCCAGGAGTGCAACCACGCCGTCCACAAGCGACAGATTCGCCGCAATCATACGCCTGGTTTTGGTCATATGACCGGGAAACCATTGAATTGTCCCGATCTGAATCTTCTGTTCTTCCGGCATAACTGCCCCCGCTTTCAAAATAAAATTTTCTTAATTTTATAAATTATTTTGCATCATTTTCCAGTCTGCCTATACGCTCCAAAGGATAAATTCTCATAAGAACAGCACCCGCTACAGAATCTTCCGGAACAAGTCCGACTTCAGAATAACGGCTGTCCATGGAAACATCCCTGTTGTCGCCCATCACAAATACAAATCCCTCCGGAATCATCAAAGGATAGACAAACGCATTGTTCAGATCCGGCAGTTGTGTAATGGTATTAGCATATAATTCCTCCTGTGGTTCGCCATTAAGATACACAACACCGGTAGCTGGATCAATATCCAAAACCTGACCGCCGACAGCAATCACACGTTTAACAATGCTCTTGTGCAGTCCGTCACCGAACAGCAGAGAGCCATCTTTGGCAATCAGCACGGAATTTTCTGCATGAATCACAACAATATCACCCGGGTCGGGTCTTCCACTGAATTCACAGATTAGCAGTTTATCATTATCTGCAAGTGTAGGAAGCATAGAGTCGCCCTGTACAACTGCAACCTGGAACACATAAGTAAGCAGCAGCTCCGCAATCATCACTGGCGTAATTGCCCAACTGAGTGCATCCAGAAGTCCACCAATGAATCTATGAATTCTCTGGTTTTTTGAAAATTGTACATATTCCCTCATGCTGTTCCTCCGGTCAGGCTTATCCTACAAATCCGACTGTGTTGAACACCGGGTGCTGTTTGCCGTCTTCATCATTCTGCATGTTGCAAAAACGGAAATAGGCTTTGCCAAGGACATCTTCTTCGGCAACCAGTCCGACATAACTGCTGCGACTGTCCGTTGAGTGATTTCTGTTGTCACCCATGACAAAAATATAACCATCAGGAATGGTAATCGGATAAGAAAATGCACCAGCATCTGTTTGAATGATGTCATTCACATAGGGTTCTTCCAAGGGCTGCTCGTCTACATAGACAAGACCCTCTTCTGTATTCAGTTTAATCGTCTGTCCCTCAGTGGCAATCACACGTTTGATAATATTCTCATGCAGTCCGTAACCGCTGTTGACAACTTCGCCAGCGCCGTCGAACACATGTCCCTCAGAATTATACACGACAACAATATCGCCCTGTTTTGGAGAATACAGCAGCCGGAACATCACAAGTCTGTCCTGATCGTGGAGCGTGGGTTCCATGGAACTGCCGTCCACCGTAACAGGTCTTGTCACATAAGAAAACAGCATAACAAACAGTAACAATGTTGTCAGTATCGTTTCCAAAATTTCAAGAATATCATCGAACAGAGACTTTTTAGATTGTTCCGGTGCTGGCTGTTCTTCGGGACTGGCATCCTGTCTTACGAATTCTTCGGATTCCACTGCATTCACCTCTGGAAAAAATAATAGTTTCGATCCTGCATTCACAGCAATTCCCGAATTAGAAAATTTTAAAATAAAATATCCGGAACATGCTGTATGCGCAACAAAAATACACAAAAAAGGGACACAAAGCCCCTCCTGTGTACGAAGTACAAAACACCCTCCCCCGCTGTGCTGAGCGGGGGACGATGCCAGGAAAGATTAAACTAATTTTTCCTTTAACTTCGCAGCCTTGCCCACTCTGTCACGCAGATAATACAGTTTCGCTCTGCGTACTTTACCATGTCTGACAAGTTCTACCTTGTCAACTACCGGGGAATGCAAAGGAAATACACGCTCAATCCCGCAGCCGTGTGCCACACGTCTCACCGTGAATGTTTCACTGATGCCGCCGTGTTTCTTAGCGATAACAGTCCCCTCAAAGACCTGGATACGGCTCTTTTCACCCTCCTGGATCTTCACATGAACCTTGACAGTGTCACCGATTTCGATCACCGGCACATTTTCTTTCAGACTTGCGTCACTGATTAATTTTAAAGCATCCATTATTAAAACTCCTCCTGATTTCTGGTTTTTCATACACGGGAATCAAAAAGCCATGCCATTGTATATCTGTACATCTACGGCATCCGGCATCCGTCAGAGGAAAAACCTGCTTAATGTCTTACGGCATTAAACCTCATTCTGAATTTAAAATTTAAATTTCAAATTTTCAGAATGGATTTCAAATGCTTTTATATCATAACATATTCTGAGAAAAAAAGCAAGTGTTTTTAGAAAAATTCTTGAAAATTTTCGCAAAAAATTTTTGTGCGGCAGGCATATTCTGTTAAAACAGGCTTGCCTGCGTAATTTTGGAAACTCTCCGGAATTAAATTAATATTCATGTTTTGTTCATTTCCGGCAGGCAGACGGATGACAAGACTTAAAATTTTGTCAGAATTCTGGAAATTACTGGGAATTCCAGACAATTCCCCTGCTTCTATCACTTGCACGAACGGTTTCAGATCCATTTCCCGGAATCCTTTTTTTGTCCGTTTCCGGATCAGAATTTCCGGTTGAGATAAAAATTTTTCCCAATAAGCAAATACATCCGGAAGCTCCGGTGCAATCAAATGCAAAAGATATTCTGCATGTGTAATTTCCTGTGCCTGATGAATCGGCGAACCAACCCGGAGCGCACGGAGTCCATCTGGGAACACAGCATTTAACTTTTCCAGGATTTCAGATTCTGGGATTTCCTCCGTCAGACGAAAATCCATAATTTCGCAGATACTCTCCACACCAAGCGACAATGCCAGAGGGAACATCAGATACAAATGCGGATGAAATCCCTCCGTATACCAGGCAGGAAGTCCCGAACGCCGGATACAACGTGTCATACAGCGATTTAAATCCAGATGAGAAATATATTTCATGTTCTGTTTTTTTTCAAATAAAATTCTGTAATTTTTTAAATCACTCAAAAACAAGCCCTCCCCAGACAGGAATTTGCACCGCACCCGGAACATTTTTCACGGCATGGCGGTGTAGTGATTCCCTGATGTGCTTTCTGATTCTCACGAATCAAAAATTTTCTGGAAATCAGATAATCCAGGTGACTCCATGGCATAATTTCGTCATAATTCCGGGTACGATTTGCATAAAATTCCGGACGCAGATGATTTTTTTCAAAAGCTGCATACCAAAGGGACGCATCAAAAAATTCCTCCCAACTATCCATACGGCAACCACTTTCCCATGCGTCATAGAGTACATTGCAGATTCTGCGGTCGCCACGTGCAAGGACGGCTTCCATCTGACTGACATCCGAAACATGCAGACTGGTCTTAATTTTTTTGGATTTGATTGCTTTTTTGAGAATTTTCTGTTTTCTAAAAATTTCTTCTTTGGATGCCTGCGGCTCGAATTCAAACGGCGTGAACGGCTTGGGGACAAACGTCGCTGTACTGATTGAAACCTGTAATTTTCCCCGTGCACGATCCGGCATATCATAGAATAAATTGACAATTTTCTGCGCCAGTTCCGCAATGCCGGTAATATCTTCATCTGTCTCTGTAGGCAGTCCCATCATAAAATATAATTTGACTGTCGTGTAACCGCCGTTGAATGCGATCTGACAAGTCCGGAGCACTTCTTCTTCCGTCACGTTCTTGTTAATCACATCCCGAAGTCTCTGTGTACCGGCTTCTGGTGCGAACGTCAGACCGCTTTTGCGGACTCTTGTAATTTTTTCCAGTACCGATTCTGAAAAATTATCAATCCGGAGCGACGGCAAAGACAGATTCACATGCGATTCTTCCGTATAATCCAACAACTGATCCAGAATCTGTTCCAGCTGCGAATGATCACTTGTGCTAAGCGACGATAACGATAATTCATCATACCCTGAATTCTCGCAAAGTGCCGTTCCTTGCTGACAGACCGTCTTTGCAGATTTTTCCCGGAATGGTCGGTATAAAAATCCAGCCTGGCAGAACCGACAGCCCCGGATACAGCCACGGAGTACTTCCACAGAAATTCTGTCATGAATCGGCTCTAAGAACGGGATGACAATCTGATCCGGATAGTAACAGGTATCTAAATCCCGGATGCCACGCTTCCGGACGGTTGCCGGTGCATTGTCAAGCGCACGGATTTCTTTCACAGTACCGTCTGCATGATAAGAGACTTCATAGAGCGACGGCACATAAATTCCCGCAATCTGACTGGCTTGCCTGAGAAATTCTGAACGTGTCGCTCCGGCATCTTTCATGGTCTTGTATAAATCCATCAGCTCCAGATTGACTTCTTCACCCTCGCCCAGGATAAACAGATCAAAAAAATCTGCCAATGGCTCAGGATTACAAGCACAAGGTCCGCCCGCAATCACCAACGGCGCAAGCTGTTCCCCCCGGTCTTTCTGCCGGATCGGAATGCCTGCCAGATCTAACATATTTAAAATATTTGTGTAGGACATTTCATACTGGAGTGTGAATCCTACAAAATCGAACTCTTTCACAGGATCGCCGCTTTCAAGCGCATATAACAAAATATGCTCCCGGCGCATGATTTCTTCCATATCTGTCCACGGTGCAAAGACTCGTTCACACCAGTAATTTTCACGCTGATTTGTCAGAGCATACAGAATCTTCATGCCTAAATGCGACATGCCGACATCATAAATATCCGGAAAACAGAACGCAAAACGGACATCTATCCGGGATTTGTCCTTGATGATTTCTCCGACTTCACCGCCGGTATAACGTGACGG
>CAMWWG010000040.1 GCA_947177935.1 uncultured Ruminococcus sp.
CTGCACTTCCAAATCAGTAACTTTCTTCGATAATTCAGCATTTTCGGACTTTAACTTCTTAGTCTGTTTCACGCTTGCAACCTGTTTTTTTGCAAGGTTTGTAAGATTTTCAAAATCTTCTTCTGAAACAGAGACTTTCTTGCTGAATCTGGACTTCTTTGCCTCTATGCTGTCAATCTCCAAGATTTTCACTTTCTTTTCAGTAGCTGATTTCAGTTCACTGTTGAGTGCATCAAGTTCAGACTGCGACTTTTCGTTTTCAACTTCCAACTGTTCAGCTTTTCGGCGTTGCTCCTTATATTCGGCAACTTCCAAAGTACCCCGTGCTTTTTCGGGCGGTAACGGCTCTATACCATGACTTCGGCAGATTTTATTCAGCACTTCAACTTCCGCAACTCTCCAACGTGCAATCGCCTGTTTTCCATCACCGTAACCCATTTCCTTGAGTGCCTGAGCAATACCATTTTGAGTATCCATTCCACGCTTGTAATGACCGATTGGAATGTAGTCAATGTGCAGGTGCGGAGTAGCCTCGTCCATGTGCAGAACTGCATTGAATACGTGAAAATTCGGATTTCGTTCCTGAAAGCCGTTCATGTACTCCGTCAGGCAGTCCGTCACAAGTTGAAAATCTTCCGTTCCATAACCTGAATCTTCCATTTTTCCAATCTGGACAACATCTTCGTAAAAACTTTTACGCTTATCACTTGCAGTAATCACAGAATTTGACGGTTTACAGTGAAACAGATGCTCGTAATATATACCGTGGATTTTACGGTCATTTCTTTTTTGTCGGGCATTGTATCTTTCAACCGCTTCGCCGAAAAGTTCTTCATATACTTCACCGATAGATTTTGAAATGAATGTCACATTATCGGCAATGCGATTTCTGTCAACGTTATTTGCAATGAACGTTCTGTTGTTGTGTGTAATTGAACCCTTGCCCTGTCCAAATGATATTCTCTTGTACTTCATATTTTTCCTTTCTGTAAGCAATTTAACTAAAAATTGAGGGAGGTGCTATCGCAAGGAACGGCTTGATAGCCGGAATTACATTTGCCAGAGGTCAAATGTAACGCCTTAGTACTTGCGACATCAGTGTGAACACTAATATCACAAGTACACGGCGCTCTGCGAGGCAACGGCAGACAAGCTGCCGAAAGCGTGACGACCGTGACGATGGTGACGGTCTTTTTGATACCTCAAAAACATCGTCACGACCGTCACATATCGTCACGTCAAATAAAATAACTTAATAACTTGTAAACAGGAAGTTTTCTTTTTCTGTATCAGTCATATCATTAAACGATTTTTTGCTTTCACTACGGACTATCATCTTACCAGTAACCATTGAATCATCATTAACGGGAGTGTACTGATATTCAGAAGTCTCAGTTTTCGGAACAACAGGGTGTTCAATATCATACTGAAACATAATAAATCTGCCATTATGATTACGCTTATTAGTATACCATATATAATATTCAGAATAAAGTCTCCCAACGTTGACATTGAGTTTCAGTGAAAGAGTATTCGGTTTCATATCGTCAATTTCAAGTTTGCTGAGAAGTTCCGTTGCTGTACCCTGCCATGTCGGATTATGTTCATTGACAAGTCCAGCGATTTTTTCAAGAAGTGGTTCAGGCGGAGCTTTGAATTTATCGTCAAGAATTTTATCCAAGTCCCAGCAAAGAGTTTCCGTATTACGTTTAAGAAGAATTTTTCTGTCAGGCTGGTCACGTCCCGAAATCTCAATCGTTGCATCAGTATCAGTACGCTTTGACTTGTACATCACAAAAGCACCGTCAGCAGCTCCAAGAAGTCCATTTGTACCTGAAATCGTATCGAAATTATCGTCTGCCTTTTGTTTGCGTGTGTGATGAACGATTAATAGGCAGATATTATTTTTATCAGAAAACGCTTTCAGTTGTGCAATAATGTCATAATCACGAGAATAACTATAAGTATCTCCCTCGCTCTCACGAATTTTCTGGAGCGTATCAATAATAATCAGGCTTGTGTTGTAATGTTCATGAATAAAGCAGTCAAGCTGTTCAATAAGTCCGCCGTTTAAAGAATTTGAGGCAACAGAAAAGAAAAGATTAGATGTTGTTTCTGTACCGAACATTCTATATAATCTCTCTTGCAATCTGCGGTAATCGTCCTCAAGTGCAAGATACAGTACTGTTCCTTTGCGGACTGCATTATTCCACATAGGCTTGCCAGAACTTACATGATATGCAATTTGAGCCATCATGAAACTTTTTCCGACTTTCGGAGAGCCAACAAAAAGATATGTTCCGTTGTAAAGAAATCCGTCAATAATCGGTGGTTTTACAGGGTATATCATTTCATAGAGTTCTGGCATCGAGACAGTTTCCATATAGGACGGTGAGTTTTCACGCTCGTACTGCATTTGTGCTTCAAAAATTTCTTCTGCCGAGGGGTTGAAATATCCCTGATTTTGTGCTATAATATTATTGTCTTTTGAATTTGACTGCTCCGCACCTATTGCAGTAGGTGCATTTGGAGTAGTCATTTCTTTTTCAGTCTGCATTTATTACTCTCCTTTCGTTCCATAGAGTGTTGTGTTAATCAGTCGTATAACTTCCAATAAATCGCTGTCAATACTGTTTCCGTTCTCAATTCTTTGGAGTTCGTCAAGTACCGCCGAAAGCTGATTTTTGATTGCTTTGTAAACTTTCGGATTCGGCAGAACGGTAACCGTTTTATCTGTAAGTTTCTTAACAATGTAGTCTTGTTTCGTCAGTCCAGACAGTGCCACAGCGGAATTTATCAGCTTTTCTTCTTCAGGCGAAACCCTGAAACCGATTGTGCGACTTCTGAACCTGCCTTTTTCATCAAGATTCTTCACTGACATCTTCTTCTCTCCTTTCAAAATCCAGTTTTTCCGCCATTTCAAGCTGTTTTGACGGAAACAGATGTGCATAATGGTAAGTGATTTCAATGCTCTCATGACCTACCCTGTCGGCAATTGCAACCGCCGAAAATCCCATTTCAATCAGCAAAGAAATGTGCGAGTGCCTCAAATCGTGTATTCTGATACGCTTCACACCAACGATTTTCGAGCCTCTGTCCATTTCGTGATGCAGAAAACTTTTTGTGATAGTGAAAATTCTATCATCAGGCTGAATATCGTACAGTATAGCGAGATAATCCTGCATTTCGTCACAGAGGAACTGGGGCATTTTAATGGTGCGGTTACTCTTTTTTGTTTTAGGAGATGTGATAATATCTTCCTTGTGAAGTCTCTGATATGACTTGTTAATTCTGAGAGTATGATTTTTAAAGTCAAAGTCAGCAGGAGTTAGAGCAAGAAGTTCGCCCACTCGCAGACCACACCAGTACAGCATTTCAAAGGCATAGTAAGATTTAGGCTTATCCATTATCACTTCCGCAAATTTCAGGTATTCCTCTTTTGTCCAGAATGACATTTCATCTGAATTTTTCTCACCGATACTTCCGGCTTTAGAGGCAGGATTACTTGCCAAGCCGTAGAACCTCACAGCATGATTGAAAATCGCACTGAGCTGATTATGGAGTGATTTCAGATAAGTAGCAGAATATCCGTTGCCCTTGTCGTCACGATAATTGAGCATCTTATTCTGCCATGCGATAACATCACGTGTCTGAATTTCATTCATTTTTCTGTCCGAAAAATAAGGCATAATCTTAGTTGAAATGATGTGATTTTTGTTGAGCCATGTATTTTCTTTCAGACGTGTCTTCAAATCACGCTCGTAAATCCCGAAGAAATCCTTGAAAGTCATATCCATATCGCAGGCAGTCTGAAGAAGAAAACTGCGTTCCCATGCCTGAGCCTCACGTTTAGTAGAAAATCCACGCTTGCACTTCTGTTTGCGTTCGCCCGTCCAGTCATCGTAGCGAATCATGACATACCACGTATTATTGGACTTGTCCTTGTGTACTGACATTATTCTGTCACCTCCTTTCCGTCGGGAGCATTGCCGTACAGCCTTTCAAGGAAGTACTGACGGCTTACACGTCCCGAAATCGTGATGAAACCTTTCGCCTCAAGTTCGTCATTAAGCTGTCTGATGATTTTGTAAGCGTGTGCTTTTGAAATCTCCAGCATTTCTGCTACTTCATCAGCTTTGATGAATTTTTTTATCATGAAATCAATCCTTTCTGAATTTTTATTTTAAACAAAATTGTTTAGTGTATTTATATTATAATAAACATTTTTGCTTTTGTCAAGTATTTTCTGAAAATTTTCTAAACTTTTTTGCTATATTATTCTTGACCGCTTTTATTATTTGTGATATAATGGAAAAAACAGCTTGCAAAGGAGTATTGAAAAATGGCTATGGGAAACAAAATCAAGCGTATCAGAAATTTGCGTGGTCTCACGCAGAAGGAGTTCGGCAGACTTATCGGATTTGATGAAAAGACTGCAGATGTAAGAGTTGCACAGTATGAATCTGGTACACGAACACCGAAGGCGGACTTACTGAAGAAAATGGCGGAAATTCTTGATGTGAACATCTGTTATCTGTCTGAACCGTCATTGTATTCAGCGGAAGAAATAATGTTTGCACTTTTTGAACTTGATGACAACTATCCCATTAAAATCCTTGATACACCGAATGAAAAGCACTCTGTCTGCTTTGATTCCGTGCTTATGGACGGTTTTCTTGCGGAGTGGCAGACACGCAAACAGGAACTTGCAGACGGCATCATCACACCGGAAGAATATCTTGAATGGAAAATAAATTTTCCGAAAACTGCTGATGATTGCGGTAAACATGAACCGTCAAAGAAGTGGAAAGATTAAAAGACATAACAAAAAAGTCTTACTGATTACTCAGCAAGACCTTTTTATACAGTTAAGACTTCATAACCGCCTGATATATGGAATAAACCCGATATATCAGCTGTTATCAATCTGTTATCAAAAACAATATGTGTATGTCATAAGTGCCTGAAAACAGGCATTTTCGGAATGGATTTTATTATTCCCACTCAATCGTTGCCGGGGGTTTTGTGGTTACATCATAGACAATGCGATTGACACTTTTGACTTCATTGACAATTCTGCTTGCAACGGTTTCCAGAACATCATAGGGAATCTTTGCAAAATCCGCCGTCATGAAATCGTTCGTTGTCACGGCACGGAGTGCAACGGTATAATCATAAGTCCGGCTGTCGCCCATGACACCAACGGAACGCATATTTGTGAGTACTGCAAAATACTGATTGATTTCCCGGTCAAGTCCATGTTCCGCAAGTTCCTGCCGGAAGATAAAATCTGCATCCTGGAGAATTTCAATTTTTTCTTCTGTAATATCGCCGATAATCCGGATTGCCAGACCAGGACCAGGGAACGGCTGTCTCCAGACGAGAATGGGAGATAATCCCAGTTCTGTGCCGAGTTTCCGAACTTCGTCTTTGAAAAGCATTCTCAGGGGCTCTATAATTTCCTTGAAATCCACATAATCCGGCAATCCGCCGACATTGTGATGAGATTTAATCACAGCTGCATCCCCTAATCCGCTTTCAATCACATCCGGATAGATTGTACCCTGCACGAGATAATCCACTGTGCCGATTTTTTTGGCTTCCTGCTCAAATACCCGGATGAATTCTTCACCAATGATCTTGCGTTTCTGTTCCGGTTCGGAAATGCCTTTTAATTTAGATAAAAACTGATCTTTCGCATTGACCCGAATGAAATTCATCCCGGAATCTGCAAATGCCTGTTCTACTTCGTCGCCCTCATTCTTACGCATCAGACCATGATCGACGAAGATACAAGTCAATTGACTTCCAACAGCTTTTGCAAGCAGAGCTGCTGCTACGGAACTGTCCACACCGCCGGAAAGTGCAAGCAGAACTTTGCCATTGCCGACTTTGGAACGGATTTCTGAAATTGCTGTTTTGGCATAGCCTGCCATTGTCCAGTCACCGGAACAGCCGCAAACATTCTTAACGAAACTGTCAATCATGCCTTGTCCTGCAAATGTGTGATTGACTTCCGGATGGAACTGCACCGCATAGCATTTTTTGTCCGGATTTTCAAAAGCCGCCGCCGGACAATCTGCAGTATGGGCAGTAATCCGGAATCCGTCCGGAACTTTTGAAACATAATCCGTGTGGCTCATCCAGGAGGGAGCTGTTGCCGGAAGATCAATCCCGCCGAAAAGAATACTGGAATGGTCATAATGTGTATCTGTTTTGCCGTATTCAGAAGTTTCACAGGGAGAAACCGTTCCGCCGAGTGTATACGCCATTAACTGTGCACCATAGCAAATGCCCAGGATTGGAATATCCAGATCAAAAATTTTTTCTGTAATATGGGGGGATGTTTCATCATAAACGCTGTTGGGTCCGCCGGTGAAGATAATCCCCTTAGGATTCAGAGCTTTCAGCTCCTCAATAGAAGTCTTGTAGCTTTTCACTTCGCAGTAAACACCGCATTCCCGGACTCTCCTGGCAATCAGCTGATTATACTGACCGCCGAAATCAAGAACAATAACTAATTGATGTGCCATAAATTTATTTTCTCTCCTTAAAAATCTTATTTTTCATTTTTTGCCTGTTTTCAGGTATATTCTAATAATAATCTCTCGTCGCAGTACTCACAGACCAGAGTAGAACCTTTGCCGAGAAAGCTCTTGGGAAGATAGCTCTCCTGATGCGTAATGCACTTGGGATTGGCACAGACAACACCCTTGTGCAGATCACCAGCTAATAATTCCGTTTTTATTGTGCTCTGGAGCATTGTCAGGATCAGCGACATCCGGACATACATGCCGTATTTTGCCTGTTTGAAATACAATGCTCTGGGATCATCATCCACAGCCACTTCAATTTCGTCCACTCTCGGCAATGGATGTAATACAATCATATCCGGACGGGCGAGATTCATTTTTTTTGCTGTCAGAATATACGTATCTTTCTGGGCAAGATATTCTTCCTGACTTGCAAAGCGTTCTCGCTGGATTCTGGTCATATAAAGTACATCTAGTTTCGGAATAGCATTCTCAAGACTTTCTGTTTCTTCATAAGTGCCACCGTTGGCGTGAATCATACTTTTAATATAAGACGGCATCCGAAGTTCTTTCGTAGAAATCATGATAAAATGATTTTCCGGATAACAACTCATTGCCTTGCAGAGGGAGTGAACAGTTCGCCCGTTGAGCAGATCGCCGCAGACGCCGATTGTCAGACCGGACAGCCGTTTTTTCTCCATCTTGAGTGTTAATAAATCCGTGAGCGTCTGCGTAGGATGGAGATGACCGCCATCCCCGGCGTTAATCACGGGACAATCTGCGGTTAAAGCCGCCGCCTTGGCAGCTCCGACAGTGGGGTGACGGATGACAAGAACATCCGAATAACCGCTGACGATTTTGGTCGTGTCTTTGAGATTTTCGCCTTTGGCAACAGATGAAGTCTGTGGATTGTCAAAGCCGATAATCGTGCCGCCGAGCCGGAGCATTGCCGTCTGGAATGACATCTGTGTCCGGGTGGATGGTTCATAAAATAATGTTCCCATAATTTTGCCTTTACAGCTATTGGCATAAAGAGCGGGATTTTTCATAATTTCTTCTGCCTGTTTCAATAGACCATTCCACCATGAAATAGGGTGGTCATTCAGGTCAATTAAATGCGGATAGTCAGAAAACATAAATATGGTATCCTCCTGTTTTTATTTTGGCTCTGTTAGACTAGAATTTAGAATATTCATAGTCTTAGGAAAACCAGAATTTTTATAACTTATATTATTAAAAAGTTATTTTCTTTTTTTCATTATAC
>CAMWWG010000041.1 GCA_947177935.1 uncultured Ruminococcus sp.
TTTAATTTAAATTAAAAAAAATTTAGAGAATTTTTTGAGGTGAATCAATCATTATGTTAAATACTTTTGATCTTCTCGAAACAATTCGTATGATCCAGGATGAATGCCTGGACATCCGAACAATCACAATGGGAATTTCCCTGCTTGACTGTATTGACCCGGACATTGACAAGGCTTGTGTAAAAGTCTATGACAAGATCACATCCAAGGCGCAGGATCTGGTCAGAACCGGCGAACAGATTGAAAAAGAGTACGGCATTCCGATTGTAAACAAGCGAATTTCCGTTACACCCATTGCCATGCTTGCGGCGGCTTGCCCGGATCAGAATCCGGTAAAATTCGCCAGAGTGCTCCAGAAAGCAGCAGATACCTGCGGTGTGAACTTCCTCGGCGGTTATTCCGCATTAGTCCACAAGGGATTCAGTGCCGGAGATATGGCGCTGATCCAGTCCATCCCGGAAGCGCTTGCGGAAACGTCCAATGTCTGCTCTTCTGTGAATGTCGGCTCTACCCGAAGCGGCATCAACATGGACGCCGTTGCGCTGATGGGCAGAATTGTCCGAGAAGCTGCGGAAAAAACAGCGGATCGCCAGTGCATCGGACCTGCAAAACTCGTTATATTCTGCAATGCTGTGGAAGATAATCCATTCATGGCAGGCGCATTTCACGGTGTCGGCGAACCGGATTGTGAAATTCACGTCGGCGTTTCTGGTCCTGGTGTTGTCCGTTCCGCAATTGCAAAATATCCGGACGCATCCATTGACGAATTAGCCGATGTCATCAAGAAAACAGCGTTCAAAATCACCCGTATGGGACAATTGGTTGGTGCTAGAGCATCCAAAATGCTAAACGTTCCGTTCGGGATTGTCGATCTGTCGCTTGCGCCTACTCCGGCAATCGGTGACAGTGTCGCACATATTCTGGAGGGAATGGGACTAGAATGCTGTGGGACGCACGGCACAACGGCGTGCCTTGCGCTCCTGAATGACGCCGTAAAAAAAGGCGGTGTCATGGCATCCTCGAATGTCGGCGGCTTATCCGGCGCATTCATCCCGGTTTCGGAAGATGCCGGCATGATCAACGCCGCACAGAACGGCACACTCTGTCTGGAAAAACTCGAAGCAATGACGGCTGTATGCTCCGTTGGTCTGGATATGATTGTCGTTCCGGGGGATATTCCTGCGGAAACCATCTCCGGCATTATCGCAGATGAATGTGCGATTGGCATGGTTAATAACAAAACAACTGCTGTGAGATTAATCCCGGCAATCGGCAAGCAAGTCGGCGACATGCTGGAATTCGGCGGATTGCTTGGCAGCGGACCAGTCATGTCCGTGAATGGGAAATCCTGCGAAAAATTTATTTCCCGTGGCGGACGGATTCCTGCACCGATGCACAGCATCAAGAACTAAAATTTTATTAAAATACAGCCCTCTGTCAATTCATTTTTTACAGAGGGCTTATTTTTTACCAATCAAGCAAGTTCATCATATGCCTGACGGACAGCAATTGCCAGCTGATCCGCACAGGATGTATTCTTCCAGCCGCAAGTGTTGCCTTTGAGAATGGATTCAATCTTATCCACCGTCATGCCGTCCACAAGTTTGGAAACGGCTTTGAGATTGCCGTTGCATCCGCCCGTAAACTGCACGTTCCGGATGACATCGCCGTCAAGATCAAATGCAATCTGCTTGGAACAGACGCCCTGTGTCTGATAGACATAATGCTGAGGGGAATTCATAAAAAACAGCTCCTTTCATGATTTATTATAGCACATCTCATGTTTTCTGTCAAGAACCCTGGGAGTCTGTTTCATGTTTTTATATCATCGAGAAAAAATGATTCATCTAAAGATATACTATAGATATAATATCTTTTAATCAACACGTTTATAGAGGTGATTTTATGAATAAAAAACAAAACGCTTTACTCGCAATCCGAATGAATGAGAAAACACAGAATTTTTTTAAAACAATTTATTTTGTGCTGAAAGTTATTCTTTGCGGTATGGCATTCTTTTTTGTATTTCAGCTTATCATGTCAATATGGATCAATCAACAGGAAACGGCGAATTACGGAGCAACCATGTTTTATGGTCACTATTACAGCGGTACATTTTTTATTGAAATGACCGCCGAATACAGCAAAGACGGTTTTTCTGAGGCAATAGCGGAACACACTATAACAGAGGATATACTAAATATCGCAAGTATAGGTTTACTGATGGCAGGCATAATCTGTTTATTCTTTATGATAAGAAATGCTTCAAAAGGAAAGCTTTATATAAAAAGCAGTTATATCATGCTGTTCCTATCATCAATTTGCTTTCTTTTTGGTACTGTAGCAGGAGAAATTCTCGGATTAAAAGATATATCAGTTATGACTCAGTACACAACTGACATTTTTTCTACAGCTTCCTACCATTTCCGTCCCTTTTATATTTTGGCTTTACCTTGCATAGTTCTGGCTGGGGGAATGGTTCTTTGTTACATGCAGACAGCTGATAAACAGAAAATACGCATCGGCTTTAAACGATTCGGAACAGGTCTTTTTGTATGCGCTGCGGTATATCTCATGTGGAAAGGAATATTCCATACAAGCAACCTGATAAGCCTTTCACAGAACAGCGAAAAAAATATGGCTGTGCGTATTCCTTTTTATAATATCTATATGGATCTACCTTCTAGCTGTGCAAATTCACCCGAAGCATACAAGGATCTTGTTATTTTTCGTTTCTTGAAAGAGCTTCCTGTAATAGCGTCTGCTGTTATTTCGCTTGTTATGATGGGAAAAGTGATATTTTCGTACAGCGGCGAAATTGTCAATGCAAAAGCAAACCGCAGGTTTATCCGTATTGCTATCATATCTTTAGCAATCGCTTCGTTTTTGTATAATATACTCGGGATTGTTGAAGTAAATATGCTTCACGAAACATTTCATGGACTGTATGGAAATGCTTACTACACAATCGCTATCAGAGGTTTATGTGAGCCGCTTACTTATGCACTATATCTCTATGTTTTGGGCGTGATTTGTTATGCAGATGATAAAATGCTATAAATCACAATTTTCCATTTCGCCACGCACTATATTTACAATAGTATATAAAATCTGCCGTTGTGCTTTTCATCACATTTCTTTTTCATCAATTTCCTCGGTTGTTTCGTTATGTTCTGTAACATACCAGTTTGATAGATCTGAGAAATTTTCTGCATAATTCCAGCTTTCTGATAATATAAATCAATAAAACAAGCACTACCAGAAAGGCAGGTTGATCCAGTATGCCGGACATGCGAAGAAACATCCTGAAAGACACAATTCTACTGACTGCAATCCAGATGACCCTGGACGGTCTTGGTTTATTGTTGAATGCGTTCATGACAAGACAGCTCGGCTCAGAATCCATGGGGATTCTGACGTTGACAGGATCTTTCTTCCGGCTTGCCGCCATGACCGCAGGCGGCAATGTCTTTCTGTGTGCAAGCCGGTTTATTTCTGAAGAATTGGGGAAACCGGAACGGAATCCCAAAAAAATACTCTCTTACTGCATGACCGTCAGTCTAACATTAAGCTTTGTGATCTCTGGTCTGATTATTTTATTTGCACCCTGGTGCAGCCAACATTTTTTTGAGACAGACCAATTAACTGCGCCGATCCGATTAATGGCTGTCTCTTTGCCGTTCGTGACAATCACGGCATGTTGCAAAGGCTATTGTAATGCCTGCTGTAAAACCGGAATCTGTGCGGCATCAGATGCCATTGATTTTCTGGTTCACACAATTCTGACAGCCTGTGCCGTCTGGCTGATTACGCCTGTCACGCCGGCAGGATTATGCTACATGACAGCACTCTGCACAATTGGCAGCACGATCATTTCCCTGCTCTTTCTGTTAATTGCCATGCCGTCCTGTAAAGCCGAACCAACCGGGAATGTTTCCATCTCCATCCGAAAATACATCCGGCTTGCAATCCCGGTCATGGCAGGATCTGCATTGACATCTTTTCTGAGTTCTGCGAATGATGCACTTGTACCGTTCACACTCCGGCAATCCGGGGATTCCAGTGCAGAAGCATTCAGTCAGTTCGGCATCTTTGAAGCGATTGTGATTCCGGTGTTATTTTTTCCCTCAACGATTTTAGTATCGCTTTCGGGGATTTTGGTGACAGAAATGGCAAGGGAATCCGCATCCTGCAACAAAAGCCGGATCACCCACATTGCAGAAAAAGTAATCCGGCAGACAATCGTATTTGCAGTATTTATTACCATGATTTTATTGCTGTTCGGCGACAGCATCGGGGAACTGCTCGGCGGCGGTGAAACCGCAGGCAGAACGATTGTATTAATTGCCCCGGTTGTACCATTCATCTATCTGGAAATCATCCTGGAAAGCATTATCAAGGGTATCGGCGCACAGGCATTTTCTTCGCTGAATTATCTGGCAGAATATATTGTCCGGATTTCCTGTGTATTAATTTTTATCCCGATTCTGGGATTTTACGGAATTGTACTGTCTTATTATGCAAGCAATCTGTTCGGGAATATCAGCAGACTCATCACGGTAATCCGGCGAACAGGGATGGAATTTTCTTTTTTCAGAATGTTGGGAATCCCGATTTTTTCCGCTGTATTATCATCGCAGCTAATTTTGATTATTTATCATGTAATAGCTATTCAACCAGATCAAAACATTCTCAGCATGGGAATTTTTGCAGTCCTGAGCTGTGGAATTTATTTTGCAGTCCAAAAAGAATTATATCATCTGCCTGTAAAAAGTTCCAATGCACACAAAAAAGAGAAACGAGAATTAAATTTAAAATCTAATTTTAATTTGAAATTAATCAAAAAATAATCGTTCTGTCGTTTCTTTTGCATGATTGATTAATTCCTGTTCCGGAATCTGCATGTATTCTGCAAGTGTTTTCGCTACATAACGGATATTCTCCGGAACGTTGACTCTCCCTAAGCCGGGAACATTCCGGGGGATCAGATAAGGTGCATCTGTTTCAAGCAGAACTCGATCCAATGGGAGAATTTTCACAGCATCCCGGAGCGTCTGCGCTCTCCTGTCATCACAGATCCAGCCAGTAATGCCGATGAAAAAGCCCATTTCTAAATATTTTTCCAGTGTGCGCTTATCTCCTGTGAAACAATGTACCACAGAATTTTTACAGATTTCCGGATGATTCTGGAATATCTTAATAAAATCTTCTGCGGCATCCCGTTCATGCAGGAACAGCGGCTTGTGTAATTTTTCTGCAAGTGCGATATGCCGTTCCAGACATTGGATCTGATTTTCTTTTGTGGAAAACATCCGGTCAAAATCCAGACCACATTCCCCGACAGCCACTAATTTCTGATTTTGGGAATGGATGATTTCTAATTCCCGGAAATCAGATTTTTTTGCAGAATCTGCATTATGCGGATGAATTCCGGCAGTCCCCCATGCAGAATGATGTTTCACAAATTCTGCTGTTTTGCGGTTGCTTTTCATGTCTGATCCTGTAATGATACAGCCAACACCGGATATTGTAGCATTTTGAAGAATTTTTTCCGGATCACGGAACTGCCTGCAAAACAAATTCAATCCAATATCATAAAATTTAATAGTATTTTTCATCAATCAAAAAACCTTTCCTGGATATATTTATTTTCAATCCTGATTTATCAGATATTTTTCCGCTTTTTTCTGATATTTCACATCTACGAGAAGATCCACATAAATGCCGTTTTCTGTATATTCTTCGGAGAAAATTTTTCCTTCTTCCCGGAGCTGATTCAGAAAACCGCCATCCGAATAAGGAATACATAACTGCATACGCCGTGTTGTCTGCGGCAGATGGTGCGTGATTGCTTTGAACAGATCTTCCAGTCCGTCCCCATGTTTTGCACTTATCAGGACAGTATCAAAATCAGATTTACTCAGAATTCCGGTTCTTTTCGGATCGTCTAACAAATCTGCTTTATTGAGAATACAAATTTGCGGAATCTCTGCACAGCCCAGATCCCGGAGCAGTTCCTGCGTAATCTGCATACGTTCCTGTAAATCCGGTTCGGACGCATCCAGGACATGCAGAATGACGTCCGCCTGAGCGGTTTCTTCTAACGTAGAACGGAATGCTTCCACAAGATGGTGCGGCAGTCTCCGGATAAAGCCGACGGTATCGGACAGCAGAATCGTCCTGCCGTCCGGGAGTTCGAGCGCTCTTGCGGTAACGTCAAGCGTTGCAAATAATTTATTTTCTTCCAGGACACCCGCTTGCGTGAGCATGTTAAACAGTGTTGATTTTCCGGCGTTGGTATAACCGACAATTGCCGCTGTCAAAACAGAATTTTTCTTGCGGCGGCTTGTGATAAATTTCCGGTGCTTTTCCATTTCTCGGAGTTCATTTTCCAGGGATGCAATGCGATTCCGGATGTGCCGGCGATCCGTTTCCAGTTTCGTTTCGCCTGGTCCTCTTGTGCCGATACCACCGCCAAGCCGGGAGAGCGCTGTTCCCATTCCGGTCAGCCGGGTTAATCTGTATTTGTACTGTGCAAGTGCAACCTGGACTTTTCCTTCTGCGGTTCTTGCCCTGCCTGCGAAAATATCCAGGATCAGCATTGTCCTGTCAATGACTTTGCAGTCTGTCAGATCCGAAATATTCCGCATCTGCATCCCGGTTAATTCCGTATCAAAAATAATCAGCTCTGCGTCAAGAATGATTACCTGCTCTTTGATTTCCTCCAGTTTTCCTGCGCCGATACAAGTAGCCGCCTCCGGCGCAGGCCGGGACTGTATTACCGTCAGGACGGTATCACATTCTGCCGTGTCTGCCAGTTCTTTCAATTCCTGCATGGAAATTTCTGCATCATATTCGCCGGTATGGATTCCCACAAGAATTGCCCTGGTTCTGGTTTCTTCCTGTTGAATTTCGTGCATAGGATCACTTCACTTTCTTTTAGTATTATTAAATTATTATTAATCCAACTCTGTAAAATTTATTCTGTGCTTTTCTTGTCTCCGATAGGCTTTCGGATCTTTTTCAATCCGGGTTGCAGGTCTGAGATCTCCCCACCCGGAACGTTTTTTCTGATCCAATTCCCGACGGGCTTTCTTGCTTAATTTCCCGTAAGGAATAAATTTCTGATTTTTTAATTTTTCAGAATTTTTTGGATTCTTCATCGCAATCAGCTCCAGTCTTGATTATCATAATTATTTAAAATTATAATTTTAAGAATTCTCCGTCCTTGGAAATGGTCACTGCCGGAAAAATTTTTGTCAAAATTTCCTGGTACTGCTCCGGATGTTTTTCCGCCGGACTGTAATGCGTCAGCCAGAGTCTTTGTGCATTTGCTTTCCGGGCTAATTCGCAGGCATCCTGCATCAGCATGTGTCCTTTCTGATTCATACTGGATTTTTTGGACGGATCGCCATACATACCCTCACAGATCAGCAAATCAGAATTTTTCGCAAAATCAGCAATATCCGGAATCGGGAGCGTGTCGGTTGTGTAAGTGATCTTAACTGCTTTCCGGGGCGCTCC